>DQZA01000246.1 GCA_011042035.1 Desulfobacteraceae bacterium | reverse complement strand
GAGGCAGAACGGCACCCCTTAGGCGAGATATAACAAGGGGGCTTTTTGCGATACTTTCTTCGCCATAGGCCTCCCCTTCCTCCACCACTAATTAAGCTAAGGGAGTGAGATTGTGTAGCAGAAGGGAGTCAACCATGGATTTTAGTCCTCTTTTCAAGCCGAAGACCATGGCAGTAATCGGCGTCTCGTTGCAGAATGACCTTCACCCTGCCAATGTTATCTTCAGAAAAAATCATTCCCGTTATCCTGTCAAGGCATTTGCTGTTAATCCCAGGGGAGGAACCCTACAGGGAGAACAGGTCTATACAAGTATATCCGAGGTGCCTGAAAAAATTGACCTCGCGGTAATAGCTGCCCGGGCCGAACAGGTGCCCTCTGTCCTTGCTCAATGTATTGAGGCAGGCGTTGGCGGCGCAGCCATCATCTCCGGGGGTTTGCTGAGGTGGGCCGAAAAGCCCTTGATTGCATATGTACCGCACGTAGAAAAATTCAGGATGCTGATAGAGGGATTTGAGTTAAACGGAGTGCCCGTGTCCCACTCCATCGAGGCAGCAGTCTTGATGGCCGAGGCCCTAAAAAGACGAAGGCGCTCATAGATACCTGCCATATTCCTCGGCGTACTCCTCGTTCCAGGCCTTATGGGCTATCTGGTGGTAATTCTGTGCGTACTCATCGAGATAAGGCGCAAGCTCGTTCACTATCTTTTCTGCACCCACATGGGTAGGTACAGGTCTGTGGCGTTTCACCATATCCCTCAAACAATGCGGATTATCAATGATCATGCACGGGCAAAGAGGGTTGTCCGACCAGGGCTGATGGGCCCTGATATCTTTGAAAAAGTCAGAGTTAAGTGCTTCCTTGAGGCTCTTTTCTTTAATGTTATCAACTGCAAAGTGCACGAACACGCAAGGCTCTACGTCGCCATTGGCATTGATGTGGAAATACTCCCTACCACCTGCTATGCAACCATCTACATAAGGTCCATCATTCCAAAAATCACAGATGAAAAACGGCCAGTTGTTTCGGATATACCGCAGCCGTCGCCTTATAGTATCACGCATTTCGGGCGTAAGCATGAGGCTCATGTCTGGTTCACGGCCAATTGGAATGTACTGAAAATGCCAAATTAAAAAAACTCCTTTCTCTGCCATTAGGTCTGCAAATTCTTCACTACTCACTTCGAGATAATTTTTCCGTGTCTGGCAAACAGAGGCACCAAACAACACCCCCTCTTCCCGTAGGTAATCCATCGCTTTCATAATCTTCTTGAAATGGCCCTGGCCGCGCCGGCCATCGGTGATTTCTTCAAAGCCTTCCACACTAATCATGGGAGCCACATTGCCCATTTTGGCAAGCCGCTTGGCCATCTCTTCATCTATGAGGGTACCATTAGTGTAGACTTGGAACATCATCTCCTTGTGGTTTTCGAAAAGGTCCAAAAGATCTTTTCGAATAAATGGCTCGCCTCCGGAAACCGTAATGAAGGCCATACCCAGTTCCTCTGCATCAGTAAATATGCGATCCAGCAACTCCGTGCCAAGTCCATAGGCCTGCTCATACTCACCCGAGTAACACCCATAGCATTTCAGATTGCAGCGCATGGTGGGGCTTATGACAAAAAACAAGGGTGGACGAAAACCCAGATCCTCTGCTATCTCTTCCCTGTAAGTGGTGCCATAGAGCAATCCCTTTATGAATAGGTTATAAATGGTCCTGAACCTGGCTTCAGGTGATAGATCGTAGAGCACCTTCTCCACTACCTTTACCGCTGGATGTCTCTCACGGATATATTGTTTGAGGGATTCTGCTGTTTGGATGTATTCAGGGTTCTTGAGGAGTTTTTGACCTAGGCTTATCATGGTTTCCATGTTATCCATGGTGAGCCTTGGGAGAAGCTTTACCATTTGGCGGATAACCCACCGGCGGGATGCGTCCTTAGCCTGCTTCAATACAGCCATATCCTTCCTCCTTTCCCGCCCCTTGGCGACAATATGAGAAGCAATTTGGCTATGCATTTCAGTTTAAACTTAAGCTCAAAAAGCAAGCTTCAAAGAACTTTTGCAAAATTGACAATATTTTCCTCCTTTTCTTGCCTTCTGTCAACACAACCTCCAAATCCAAGGATTCCCTTGATTCCGTTGACAATTGAATGCGTTTGCAAGTAGATTGCTGCCATATCGCCAACACAGTGGAGAAAACATTATGCAGTGGATCCCTATTGCACTGGCCCTGGCCATTGGCTTTGCACTCGGGCTGTTGGTAGCCTTTGCCCTCCGCATAGTTCACGGCAGGGCTGCGGAAGGTCTTGCCCGTGAAATAATTAAAGAGACCGAAGAAGAAAAAAAGGCCGCCCTTAATCGAATGCTTGGGGAACTAAAGGCCAGCTTTGGTGATCTATCCTTTGATGCCCTCAGAAAATCAACGGAAGAATTCTTGAAGCTTGCCAAGGCCCGGTTGCAAGAGGAAAGAGAAGTCTCAGCAAAGGAACTCGAGGCAAAGAAGGCGCTCATCGATGCACAACTAAAGAAGATGAACACAGAACTGGAAAACGTGTCTGTGCTTGTTCGAGACCTGGAAAAGGATCGCGCAGAAAAGTTTAGCCAGCTTGCCACTCAACTCAAGGCGTCTCAAGAACAGGTGTCACAGCTTCTAAAAACCACCAATGCCTTGCGTGAGGCCCTTGCGAGCACAAAGGCTAGAGGGCAATGGGGAGAACGCATGGCCGAAGATGTTCTTCGTGTCGCAGGATTCGTTGAAAATGTAAACTACCTCAAGCAAAAGGCCGTGGCAGGCGCGGGTACCAGACCGGACTTTACTTTTCTGCTGCCAAAAGATCTTAAACTAAACATGGACGTCAAATTTCCGCTGGACAACTACTTGCGGTTCCTGGAGGCTGACACAGACATTGAGAAGCAGCAGTTCAAAAACAACTTCTTGCGGGACGTAAAGGCAAGGATTAAGGAAATTACAACCAGAGACTACATAAACCCAGAACAAAACACCCTTGACTACGTACTTCTCTTCATCCCAAACGAACAGGTATACTCCTTTATCCAAGAGCAAGATGCAAGCATCGCCCAAGAGGCTTTGAAAAACAAGGTTGTAATATGCTCGCCCATTACACTGTTTGCCATACTGGCCGTCATCCGCCAGGCGGTGGACAACTTTGCCCTTGAAAAGACATCGGGGGAAATATTGGGCCTGCTAGGGACCTTCAAGAAACAATGGGAAGCCTTTTTGGCCAAGCTGGAGATCCTTGGCAAAAGGATAGAAGACACCAGAAAAGAATACGATTTATTGATGACCACAAGAAAAAGGCAACTGGAAAAACCCCTGAATCGGTTAGACGAGCTAAGAGAGAGCAGGGCATTGCCTGCCGCATTGGAAGATTCCCAAGAAGAACCAAATGAAAGATAATATGTTATTTTGTCAAGGCTCCTCCTCCCGCGGCACTAGGACTCGGCTAGGCAGATGCCACTATATCCATATAATAAGCACTTGTCTCATATTGACAAAACATTGGAAAAATGGGACCAAAATGGGTCAGTGAGTTCATCAACAGGGGACGACCATGGACCTAGACCATGAATTGATCGTAAACACCAAAGGTTTCTTAGACCCTGAGGAGGGCCAGCGGCTATACGAAATTGCGCTGGAAGCCAGCCAAAAGGGCCCTTGTCTTGAGATTGGCAGTTACTGCGGAAAATCTACTATTTACTTGGGGACTGCCTGCAAGCAGAATGGCTCAGTGCTCTTTTCAATTGACCATCATAGGGGTTCAGAAGAGCAGCAACCAGGGGAGGAATATTTTGATCCCGATCTCATGGACAAGAAAAGGCACCGAATCGATACATTCCCTTTTCTGAGAGAGACGATTGAAAAGGCGGGGTTGGAGGACACGGTGGTTCCCATGGTCTGTAAGTCTGCCTTGGCAGGACGGCAATGGGCCACACCCCTTGCCCTGGTCTTCATCGATGGAGGCCACTCGTTTGAAGACGCCTTCACGGATTACAATGCCTGGGCCCCTCATCTGTTGCCAGGGGGATATTTATTGATCCACGACATATTTGAAGACCCCAAGAAAGGAGGCCAGGCCCCATTTGAAGTTTACAAACTGGCCCTGGCCTCAGGTCTTTTCAAAGAACAACCCAGAATAAAGACCCTAGGAGTCCTCAGAAGGCAATCCTTTTAAAAGGCCTCCTCAACCTTCCATTCTTTCCACACGTTGCCCACCAATCCTGGACCAGGCTTCAGAACTGTCTTGCCTGGTGTCCACCCTGAAGGAGTAGCCTCTTCACCATTGGTTTTTCGGACATGCTGAAAGGCCTTTATCTGCCTGATAAGCTCGTTTACGTTCCGACCCACGGGTGGGGTCAAGATTTCCATTGCCTGGATTACGCCATCTGGATCAATTATGAACCGCCCCCGAAACTCTACCCCAGCATCTTCATCATAGACGCCATAAACCTTGCCTATGTTGCCAGGACCATCTGAAAGCATTGGGAAGGGTATGCCCCCGTCCACCATCTTGCTCAATTCATAATCCTCCCACATCTTGTGGACAAAATGGCTGTCCACGCTCACAGACAGAACCTCGACTCCAAGTTCCTTCAATTCATTATATTTTGCCGCAACTGCGGCCAACTCGGTTGCTCAAACAAATGTAAAATCACCTGGATAAAAGCATAGCACCACCCATTTACCAAGGTAATCGGATAGCTTCACCTGCCCGAATTGTCCACCTTGGTAAGCTGGCGCCTCAAAATCAGGGGCCTTGTGTCCAACTTTTACTCCACTCATTGCTACCTCCTTCTGCCCAGCAGTTGATTCGGACTCCTTTGGTTTTTCTTGCGATGCCCCATCTACCTTGGCCCCGATGGGCTTGCCACAGCCGATTTTGAGTTTTTTCATGGATATCCCCTCCTTTCCAACCCAGATGCTTGTGAAAGTAAGCGCCTCCCATTTGGCTTGACCAAATGATAAACTTTTCTAACAGGCAAGGTCGAATCGGTCTAGATTCATAACCTTGTTCCAAGCAGCAACAAAATCTTGCACGAGTTTTTCCCTAAAAAAGCTTCCTATCTTTTCAAAATTGATATTCGGCTTGAAAGATCCTTATATCTTTTCTCCTCCCGCAAGCCAAAGGACAACAGGGTACGAACGCTTTCCTCAAACTCTTCCACCTTAACGTGCCCTCTGGGCTCTGCAAGCAATAATACCCCGCCTGACTTCAATGTACGGGTAAGCTCAGCCAGAAACCGCTCCGGGTACATGACCTCATGCACCACGTGGACTGCCGCCACTAGGTCTACCTCCCCGAAAAGATCTTGAACTGGCAATCCATCATCTGTGGCCAAACGAGTCTCAATTCTATCAGAAACACCCCTTTTAAGAGCTCTTTTCCTCAGTACTGAGAGCATCTCCTCCTGAATGTCCAGGGCAACAACCTTACCAGAGGCTCCAACCATATGGGCCAGCGTGAGCGTGAAATATCCCATGCCACAGCCTGCCTCCACCACCAACATGCCCTCTCTCACAAGTCCCCCAAACAACTTCTTGGGGTTCTCTATGAGCCTCCTTATTGGATTGAGCAGCACGTAGCCCATCCACACAGGGCACAATCTCTGGGTCATGGTTTCCCTTCAGCTTTCCCGTTTCGATCAGTGTATCATTTCCAGAGGCGTCGCGGAAAATTATTTGTGGTGTTATTTGAAACAAAGGGCACAATACCCCTTGATCTCAGGTCTCGGTTCGGATACGTTGCTCTAGCTGGAATATTCATGCCATGCCACAGGAGGATGATCCATCCGTGAAGGTACTACTCATAAACCCCTATTATCCCATCTCAGAGACCCCTTCTCCTCCCCTTGGCTTGGCCTACTTGGCAGGAGCCCTGGAAGAGGCAGGCGTTGAAGTCAAGGTATTGGACTTTGTGGT
>DQZA01000014.1 GCA_011042035.1 Desulfobacteraceae bacterium | reverse complement strand
GGGTTAACCCTCGCCACCCAAGTAAGGTTCCCCTAGCATTGCTGGGGCTGCATGCCTGCGGGCGTCTTTGCCGATCACCGCGATAACAAGCACCATGAGCGTAATAAGGTAGGGGAGCATACCTAGGATGTTTGGAGGGATCCCAAGGGGCTGCAGAAGATATTGAAGGACAAAAATGCCGCCAAAGAGAAACGCCCCTAAATATGCGCGCAAGGGATTCCACAAGGCAAAAATGGTAAGTGCAATGACGATCCAACCCCTTCCACCCGTCATGCCCTCTGCCCAGGCTCGGCTATAGGAAAGTGACAGATGGGCACCTGCCAGCCCTGCCAATGCGCCCCCTATCATTGTTGAAAGATATTGAACCAGGGATACGTTTATACCCTGGCTCTCCGAAGCAGCAGGGCTTTCTCCCACTGATCGGATCACAATTCCGCATCTGGTGTGTGCTAGCCCAAACCAGAAGACCACACCTAAGATCACGGCCACATAAAGGAATGGATCCTGGTGAAAGAACATTTTCCCTATGTATGGGACATTTCCAAGCAGCGGTATTTTGAGGTCGTGGACTCTTGTGGGAAGAGGTGTCCCTATGAACGATTTGCCCCACAGCCCGCTCAGGCCAAGTCCGAACATAACCAGGGCAAGGCCTGAGACCACCTGGTTTGCCTTGAGAGTCACTGAGACAAATGCATGAATCAATGATAAGAAAGTGCCAGCGGCAATAGCCACAAGGACACCAAGCAGGATGCTACCTGTCACAAATGTAGTGGTAAATGCACTTACCGCCCCCACAGCCATCATGCCCTCTACGCCTAGGTTCAGGATTCCCGCACGCTCAGTTACAATTTCTCCGAGGGTACCCAGCAGGAGTGGGGTGCCTGCAACAAGAGTGCGATGTACCACTGCCACGATTAGGGAGTCCATCAGGGTGCCTCCCTGACCACTAGTTTTACTCGGTGATTAAGAAAGTAATCACCCATAATGAGGGAGAAGAGCAAGATGCCATTGAAGATCTGGACCGTGGCCGCAGGGAGGCCGAGAGAGACCTGAATGGCATCTCCTCCCACCACAATCCCAGCAAAGAACAATCCGGACAATATTGTAAGAAGCGGGTTTAGCTTCGCCAGCCAGGCCACAATGATCGCTGTGTACCCATAGCCAGAAGATATGGAGGAAGGATAACTCAGATGGTGATGAATGCCTGCCACCTCACCAACACCGGCGATTCCGGCCACCCCTCCGCTTATGATCATCATAATTAGTGTTACCTTCATGAAGTCTATTCCAGCGTAGCGGGCAGCATCAGGATTGTCGCCAGTGACGCGTAACTCGTAGCCGAATCTCGTGTAGTAAACCATAATGAAGAGTGCAAAGGCAAACAAGAGGGCGAGGCAGAGGGTAACCAAGTGTATCCTGGTGCCTGGGACAACGCTCAGCACCGCAGAGTGGGGGAAGTCATCAGTATATGGAAAACCCATTTGGGTTTTTCCCTTCCATGGGCCTGTGATGAGGAAATTGAGGAGTTCGGCGGCAATGTAATTGAGCATAAGGGTAGAAATGACCTCGTTCACGTTCAAGCGGAGTTTGAGGATAACCGTGGGCAAGGCCCATAGGGCCCCACCTATGAAACCCGCCACGAACATCAAGGGTACAATTACATAGAAAGGTAGCTTCGGGCCAAGATTAAGGGCCACGTAACCGGCGAAAATGGCACCAATAAGAAGTTGGCCCTCTGCGCCAATGTTCCAAAACTTTGCGCGAAAGACCAGGGCAAGACCGGACCCAATAAGTATGAGGGGTATAGCCTTTGTAATGGTTTCGGTAATGCCGTAAAGACTTCCAAAGGAACCGGAAAAGATCTTCCACAGTGCAAAAAGAGGATTCACATGGCTGATCAAGAAAAGAAGGCCAATAAGTACAAATCCGCCCAAAAGCGAGAATAACAATACCACAGTGGGAAAAAAACGGGGGTAAGAAACCCGGCGTTCTACTTTTACCCTCCAATTCATTTGCCGGCCTCACAAGCGCTTCGAGCATGGGAGCCGGTCATCATCAACCCGATATGCTCCAGGTTGAGGTCTTCCCTCGCAACTATGCCCATGATCTTCCCCTTGAACATGACAGCGATCCGATCGCATAGCTCAACGAGCTCTTCGAGGTCCTCTGATATCAACAAGACAGCCACACTTTTCTCTCTGAGCTGGAGGATTTGGCTCCTTATGTATTGCGTTGCGCCCACATCAAGACCGTAGGTTGGATGGGAAGCAATCAAGAGAGAGGGCTTGCCACTTATTTCTCTTCCCAAGATTAGTTTTTGAATGTTCCCCCCGGATAGAGTTCTTACTGGGACATCGATGGAAGGCGTGCGCACCTTAAAGTTGGAAACGATCCTTTTGGCGTGTTCCTTTATGGAGGCAAAATCCAAAAATAGCCTTCCGCTAAACGCCCTATTGCCGTGCTGTTTGAGCACCGCATTTTCAAAAATGGCAAGGCTAGGGGCA
The DNA here is from genome assembly GCA_011042035.1 of Desulfobacteraceae bacterium. GTDB lineage: Bacteria > Desulfobacterota > DSM-4660 > Desulfatiglandales > Desulfatiglandaceae > B111-G9. Next base: position 3,449 of record DQZA01000014.1, on the reverse strand, counting down.
GTGCCGAATTTTATCCTTTCTTCCGGAATATGGGATACACCCATTGCATTTATTGTATAAGGGGAAGCCCGGCTTATGTCACGGCCGTTTACCAATATCTGGCCGCTATCGATCGGCCTAAGCCCTGTCAAGGCTTCTACCAATTCTTGTTGGCCGTTTCCCGAAACGCCCGCAATACCGAAAATCTCTCCGGCCTTTATGTCGAAGCTGACATCGCTTACGGATGTAAGGCCCCTATCATTATTAACATGGAGTCCTTGCACCTCCAGTACCACGCCGCCCTTTTTCACGTCCTTTCGTTTTAGATCAAATAGGATTTCTCTGCCAACCATCATTCTGGCAAGCTCGCGCTTATCCACTCCAGCCGTATCCTTCGTTCCCACCACTTGTCCGTGTCTGAGGACCGTTACTCGGTTGCAGATGGAAAGAACCTCGTCCAGTTTGTGGCTTATGAAAATGACGGAATGTCCTTCTGAAGCAAGCCTACTGAGGGTCCTGAATAGGCCTTGGGCCTCTTGTGGTGTGAGCACTGATGTGGGTTCATCGAGTATGAGCAAGTCGGCCCCTCGGAACAATGCCTTTAAAATTTCCACCCTTTGTTGCTCGCCAGCGGACAGTTGCCAAACATAGACATCAGGATTTATTTCCAGGCCATAGTTTTCCTGCAATCGTCTCAAGTCATGGGCCACTTTTCGAGTTGGAAAAAGGAAAGGTGCGTCTTTATAACCGAGGGCGATGTTTTCCAGGACTGTATGGTTTTGGATTAACTTGAAATGTTGGTGTACCATGCCGATGCCCTGGGCCATTGCATGAGCAGGTGAGCTGAGAGATACGGGCTTACCATTTATCTTGATGGCACCACTGTCGGGGCGGTAAAGGCCATAAACGATATTCATCAAGGTGGTCTTACCCGCTCCGTTTTCACCCAGCAGCCCAAGAATTTCCCCTGCCTCCACCTGGAGGTTTATGTCCCTGTTTGCGATCACATTACCAAATGTTTTGGTAATGCCGATCATTTCAAGTTTCTTGATTCTTGTCATTTACTACCACGACTCAGGGGAGGCAGCGAAGAAGTGAGTGATCCACATCTTTGGGCACTGCGCAAGTTGATCCCAGGTGCGTGAGCGAAGTGCCCCGGCCATTCATCTTATTTGGGAATATTCCCCACTATATTATCAACATAATAGTTGATGCTCAAGAGCTGTGCCTTTGTGGCCCTCTGGCCTTTTTTGAGCCTAAGGTTCCCTTTGTTGTCCTTGATCGGGCCAACGAACGGGTCGAAAACCTCTGGCCCTCGCTTCATCTGGTCTAGCCTTTTCATTACGAGATCATAGGCACTGATCTTTCCAAGATCAGGTGTGGAGACCATTATGGATTTCAATTTGCCAACGAACTTTGGGTTGACCTTGTGATCCGGGCTGGCACCAAGATGGGCCGCACCTTCTTTGACCCTCCACCACATGTCCTCATTGGTCCATTTTCCGTCGTGGATGTCTTTCAGGATCCTTTCGTACATTATCCCCCAATCAACGAGTTGCCCTGACACGGCAGAGTCAGGACCAAACTTTTCCATGGGTGAATAATGGCTAAAGGTAAAAACAGGCTCACCCTTTTCAGTGTGTTCTTGGCCCACCTGGATTACGCTCGGAGAATCCTCAGTGAAGGCAAGGGCATCGCAACCATCTGCCACCAGTGCTTCGGCTGCCTCTTTGGCTTTACCGGGAGCATACCAGGCAAATAGCCAGCGGACATGTACGGTGGCCTTGGGATTGACAGCCTTAACTCCAAGGGCATACGCATCGATGTGGCGAATCACCTCAGGTATGGGGAAAGCACCCACATAGCCGACCTTGTTGTTCTTTGTAAGGGCCCCCGCCATGAGACCATTCAGGTAATACATCTGATAAAGTTCAGCAAAATATGTCCCAACATTTTTGGCCCTCTTAAACCCCGAGCAATGCATAAAGATCTTGTTGGGATATTTATTGCCAGCGGCAATTGTGGCGTCCATGTAACCGAAACTGGTGGTAAATATCACATCGCATTTTTCGCCCTGAATCAGTCTGTCAATGATTCTCGCACAATCAGCCTCACTCACCGATTCTACGTAAACAGAATCCAGCCACGGCAACCTTTTCATGGCATAACGCCTTCCCATTTCATGGGCGTGGGACCAGCCATAGTCTCCAACGGGTCCCACATAGATAAACCCGGCCTTCAGTTTTTTGCCTGCGTGAGCCGTGCCAACCATAGACATTGAGCCCACGACGAACATCAGTAATCCTACTAGAATAATTAGCTTTTTCAATTTCCTCCTCCTTTTTCTAATTTTGTGCTGGAAATTCTCTTTGAAATAGCGGGAAAACATGCACTTGCTCCATTTTGGTGCGCGCAAGACTTCCTGTGTTTACCATATTGACCCCGAAATCTGTCAAGGAGTTTATGGGTAGGCAAAGGTGCTTAAGGAAATCAGTTTTTGCCTGGTCGGTGATAAGCAAAAGGGCCTTCAGCTTCCAGGTACGGGAAATAGGGCGAAAATGGTATTGACACTGGAGCTGGAGTAGATTAAGTATATGCTTAATTAACGATTCAATCTGGAAATAATTTTATGAATAGGTTGGTCATCCTTCTTAAGGCCTTGGCAGACGACAATCGCCTCAAGATCCTTGAGATGCTTCTTCGCGGTGACCTATGCGCAGGGGCACTGGCTCATCGTTTGGGGATATCAAGGGCGGCTGTCTCTCAACACTTACAAATTCTCAGTAATGCCGGGCTGATAAATGGTGAGAGGCGCGGTCGCTGGATGCACTATATGGTAGATAAGGGCGCACTGGAGGAAGTCTCTAGGATGCTTGTAGAAATGATGAGGCCTCGCAAGGATGTGGAGCTCATATGCCTGAAAGGATTACCTATGGCACGTGAAATATTTGACAAAAGGAGGTTGGATAAAATGTGTATGGACTGCTGTCAAAGACCTGAAAAACTGAAGGGAAAGCCTTCCGAGTGTTCTCCGGAGCAGATCAAAGAGTGTCATGGAGACAAGAAGGGCCATCCATGTGTTGCTAGTAAAGAAGGCGAGAAGAGAGAGGACGTATAACTTCCAAAAGTGGCACGTGGAGGAAGCGCAGGGTGATATATCTTTACGCAGTGGTTCTAATAGCGCTCTTGTGTTCTTTTATGGCTGACAGAAGCAAGACCTGTAAGGCCCTAAGAATAACAATTAAAAGATTTGGCCACATATTGCCAGCATTTGTGGGAATGCTGGTGCTGGTCTCCATCATACTCACACTGATTCCCAACAGGCTAATTGTTCAGTTCCTAGGCAGGAGCAATATGCTTACGGGCACATTAATAGCCTCTTTTTTCGGCTCAATTACTCTTATGCCTGGTTTCATAGCCTATCCTTTATGCGGAATTCTTCTCAAAAAAGGGGTTAGCTACACGGTAAT
>DQZA01000013.1 GCA_011042035.1 Desulfobacteraceae bacterium | reverse complement strand
GATTGGTCTTATTACCTTCGATCGCTAGCCTGCCAGGCATGGCTTTCTCGCAGCCCCAACTTCATCAAGCCTTTTAACCTTTGTTATACTGGGGGCTTGGTGCAGGAGTTCCGGATTTTTTTCAGCCTCTTCAATAACGGCCCTGAAGCATTCTACGAAGTGGTCGATCTCTTCTTTTGATTCGGTCTCTGTTGGTTCGATCATTATCGCTCCGTTGACCACAAGGGGGAAATAGATGGTAGGTGGATGATAACCATAGTCGATCAAGCGTTTGGCCATATCCAGTGTCGTAATTTTATATTTTCGCTGGTGTTTATCTGAAAACACACATTCGTGCATGCAGGGCCTATCATAAGGCAAGTGAAGAACAGATTTGAGCTGTTCCTTAATATAGTTCGCATTCAGCACTGCCAGTTGACTGGCCTTCTTTAACCCTTCTGCCCCCATGCTCAATATATAAGAGTAAGCCTTAATCATCACTCCAAAGTTTCCGTAAAAGCTGTGTAGGCGCCCTATTGAATTGGGAAACTCCTCGGAGAGTTCACATTTGCCATCCTTTTCAACAACCCTTGGTACAGGCAGAAAAGGCTCAAGGTGCTCTTTCACACATACCGGTCCCGAGCCCGGCCCGCCTCCTCCGTGGGGAGTGGAAAAGGTCTTATGGAGGTTCAAATGTAGAACATCTACACCCATCGCGCCCACATCCACTATTCCCATCATGGCGTTCATATTGGCCCCATCACAATAAACCTGGCCTCCTTTGCCATGAACGATCTGGGCGATCTCAACAATGTTCTCCTCAAACAACCCTAAGGTGTTGGGATTTGTTATCATGATTCCTGCGGTGTCCTCATCCATGAGATCTTCAACCACTTCGGGCAAGAGTATCCCCTGCTCGCTAGACCTTATTACCACAGGACTGAAGCCACAGAGGGCAGCGCTTGCCGGGTTTGTACCATGTGCGGTATCAGGAATTAATATCTTGTGTCTGCGCTGTCCCTTGCTCTTGAGATACGCATGGATAAGAAGCATCCCCGTGAGCTCTCCATGGGCGCCGGCTGCAGGTTGCAGCGTTACCGCGTCCATTCCAGAAATTTCGGCCAACATGTTCTGCAATTCGTACATAAGCCTTAAGGCGCCCTGGCTCATATGCGGAGGCAAAAGGGGATGGGCCTGACAGAAGCCTTCCAATGCCGCCATCTTCTCATTTACCTTTGGATTGTATTTCATGGTGCAAGAGCCCAAGGGATACGTTCCAGTATCAACACCAAAGTTCCATTGAGAAAGCCTGGTATAGTGGCGCACCACATCAATTTCACTGAGGTCTGGAAGGCCGACACTCTTTCTCAGCAGCTTCCCATCCAAGGCCTGCTCGGGCACGTCCCGCGGTGGCAATGAAAATCCAACACGCCCCTTGCGGCCTTTTTCCCAGAGAAGCGGTTCGTTGATAACAAGTCCTTTTGTCCCCAGCTTTTGTTCTATCATGAGATCTCCTCTACCAGCTTGTCCATGTCCTCTTTTGACTTTGTCTCGGTAACAGAAAATAGGTAATGTCCCTCAAGGTCAGGATAATAGGCAGACAGATCAAGACCGGCAACGATGCCCTTGGCCAGCAGCTGATCATACTTTTCGGAAAGGCCATCCACCTTCGCCACGAATTCGTTGAACGTGGGTGCCCTGAAAGGAAGCTCCACCCCTGTTCTCGCCATGGCTTGCTTGAGGTACTCGCATTTGTCATAGTTAAGCTGAGCCAGTTTAAGCAATCCGGTGCCCCCCAGTGCTGCCAGATAAATGGTGGCGGCCAGTGCACACAAATTATTGTTGGTGCAAATGTTTGACGTTGCCTTTTCTCTTCTGATGTGTTGCTCCCTTGTGGCCAAGGTGAGGACGAAACCCCTTTTACCCTCCAGGTCAGCGGTCTTACCCACCAAGCGTCCGGGCATATTGCGTACGTATTTCATCTTGGTGGTAAAGATCCCCAGACCTGGTCCGCCATAGGATTTGGGGATCCCAAAACTCTGCCCTTCCCCGCAGGCAACATCTGCCCCCTGACTCCCTGGGTCTTTTAACAGACCATAGGCCAGCGGTTCAGTAAAGCAACATATGAAAAGCGCTTCGCGTTCTCTGGCAATCTCAGCAAAGGCAGTTAGATCCTCAATGCATCCAAAGAAATTTGGTGACTGTACCACCACTGCTGCCACGTCCTCTGCCTCAGGAATCATTGAGTGATCCGTGCTTCCATCCTCTCCACGTGAAAGCTCAATGAGCTCGTAGCCAGCGGGCTTGACATATGTATTCAAAACCTGCCTGTAGTGAGGATGAATCAAATTGGAGATCAAGACCTTGGATTTCTTTGTGAATCTAATCGCCATCAAAACAGCTTCTGCCAAGGCAGTGGCACCATCGTAGAGGGAGGCATTGCTTACCTCCATTCCCAAGAGCCTGGTCATAAAGGTCTGGTACTCATATATGGCCTGGAGGGTCCCCTGGCTTATCTCCGGCTGGTATGGAGTATAGGAAGTCACGAATTCAGAGCGCTGCAATAGATAAGGTACCACTTCCGGTATGTAGTGATCATAGCTGCCGGCCCCAAGAAAGATCCCTTTGTTGACGGCAGGGCTTGTCCGACCTGCCAGCTCCATCATGTGCTGCTTTAATTGCCATTCAGTCAAGGCCGGTGGCAAATCCATAGGTCTTTGCCGTCGGCAAGAAGCGGGCACTGGCCGAAAAAGCTCGTCCAAGCTAGAGGCGCCTATTACCTCCAGCATTTCTTGTGTGTCTTCTTCAGTATGTGGCAAGTATCGCATGTTTTAAAGACCCTTTAACATCTCTTTGTATTGCTCAGCATTCATAAGCCCATCCAGTTCTGCGGAGTCCTTTAGCCTGACCTTTATCATCCAACCTTCGCCGTATGGGTCCTGGTTAACCAGCTGCGGAGAATCCTCAAGGGCCGTGTTGATTTCAACAATCTCTCCGCTCACAGGCATGTAAAGCTCAGCAACTGCCTTAACGGATTCAACCGTCCCGAACTCACTGCCTTGCTCAAACTCATCTCCTACTTGGGGCAGTTCTACATACACAATATCGCCAAGCTGGTCTTGAGCATAATCGCTTATGCCACATTTGACCAATTCCCCTTCCCTTTTTGCCCATTCGTGGTCCTTTGTGTATCGAACGTCATCGGAAATCACCAGTTCTTCTAGTTCTTTCATGCCGAAGCCTCCATTGCTTTGATATCAACACAAAAATTACCCGATCCTCTCGCTTATACCTCGCGCCTCAAGCCATGTGCCTCCTGCTACAATATATATGGAACCTTAAGGTTGTAACTCTTGTAAACCACAAAGGTTTCCACGGATTGCACGTCTTTAATCTTGGAAACCTCCTCGGTATAAAACTCCAGCAGCCCAAAGGCATCGTTGAGCAGCACCAGCAGCATAAGGTCATAGCGGCCCGTAACAACACTAACCGCGACTACGCCCTTGAGTTTGCTGAACTCCTCCCCTTTTTTCACCAAATCCATGGTCTTAAGCTTCACGCCCACCACGATGGCCCTGTGTCTTGGTAACGCTTCAGGATTTACCAGCCCTGCCACATCCAAGACCCCTTCTTGCTCCAGCTTCTTGACCCTAGACCGGACCGTATTTTCTGCCACCCCAAGGGATTTTGCAATATTTTTAAAAGACCTCCGCCCATCTCGCAAGAGTTTGATGATGGCAATATTGGTATCATCTATTTTCATGGCCTATTTATACACACCCTAAATGGTTTAGATTAGGGGGGTTATTACGGAATAATATGGCCTGTTTTGTGTATTGTGTCAATATCTTTTTCATTTTTTGAAGTATTCTACATTTTTTGACAAATTTATTGCGGAAATATTAGTTATCTGCTACCATTCTCCTTCAAATCACCCTTATGGAAGGCTAGGCCTAATACGGAAAACAAATAAGTATAGCGAATGTACAATACACAGCTCAGGAGGGCATCTCATGGCTCAACCAAAACGCACACCTCTTTACCCACAGCACATATCCCATGGTGCCAACATGGTGGAATTCGCAGGGTGGTCCATGCCACTCAACTACAAGACAGGGATCATAGACGAGCATCTCGCAACACGCAGGCATGCTGGCCTGTTTGATGTCTCCCACATGGGGCGCTTATTGTTCAGTGGTCCAAGAGCCCTGCAGTTCCTCCAGCACGTATTGACCAATAATGTTCGTGCACTAGAGTCCCAGTGGACCTCCGCCCAATACACCATATTGCCAACCGAATCCGGAGGCGCTGTGGATGATGCCTTTCTTTATCATTTCAAGAAAGGTGAGTATCTGCTGGTGGTGAATGCATCAAATCTTGAAAAGGACAAGAATTTCTTCAACACCTATTTGCCCCGATTTGAGGGGGTAGAAATGGAAGACCTTACTGATGAATTGGCAATGATCTCCATTCAAGGACCAAAATCCCGCAGTATCCTTGAGCAGATATTAACGGATGGTGAACTACCTGAGCCGTTCAAGAATTCCGCCTCGGTTATTAGGGTATCAGATTACGACGTGATGGTATCCCGAACCGGTTATACCGGAGAACCTATAGGTTTTGAGCTCTTTGTGAATAGCTCTCGGGCGGCTAGCCTGTGGAACATGCTCGTGGAAAATGGCGCGAGGCCGGTTGGCCTCGGGGCACGCGATACCCTGAGGCTGGAGGCGTCATTACCCTTGTACGGACACGAGCTAGGGTTAGATCAAGAGGGAAATGAAATCCCTGTACTGGCTCTTCCCCAAGCCCGCATTGCCGTCAGCTTTTCTGAACATAAGGGTGATTTTGTCGGAAGGGAGGCCCTGGAAAGGCAGTGGAAAACATTGCAACAAATAGCAAGGGAAGACTTCTCCAATACTGATGAGCTGCCTCGCCAAATTCGTCCCCTTGCGTTGCTGGGAAAGGGTGTGGCACGTCAGGGAGCAAAGGTATTCAAGGACAATAGGCATATTGGTTATGTCACCAGCGGGACGATGGTACCTGCCTGGGTATTTGACGGAGAAGGCCTTTCTTCCAATATTACCGAAAAGCATTTCTTGAGGGCCATTGGCCTGGCCTACGTTGATACCGAACTGGGCGACAAGGAAGAGGTGGAGGTGGAAATCAGGGGTAAGATGGTACAGGCAATGGTTGTCCCATACCACCTTAGAAGCGAGGCACCACCGTATGCCCGCCCGGTCCTTCCAAAACCCCAGACAACTGCAACTGCAACCCGGATACCTAACAAAGTTGAGACCCTTCTTAAAAAAACAATAGAAAACACTGTGTGGAGGCAGCGACAATGCATTAACCTCATCCCCTCCGAGATGACCCCCTCCCCCATGGTGAGACTGCTTACAACCATGGACCCAGCGTTTAGATACGCAGAGCACAGAAAGCTCAAGGCCTTTGAAGAGATGGAAGTTTTTTATTACCAGGGAACGGACTTCATCGCGGAAGTTGAGCAACTGGTAAAGGAGGAGATGGCCTCTTACCTGGGTTGCACTGAAGTGGAGGCCCGGCCCATAAGCGGCCAGTTGGCCAACATGGCCGTTTTTAGTGGCCTCGTAGATTATATGAACAGGTTTTCCAGGAAGGCGGATCCTCGAAGGATCCAAATGGTCCTGAACAACCACATAAACAAGGGAGGACACCTGAGTGCTCAACCCATGGGAGCCTTGCGGGACTTTGTCTCCTGGACCAGGGACTGGGATAGGCCGGCTGTAGTAAACTTCCCCGTCCTCAAAGACAACCCTTATAAAATCGACCTGGCTGCAACCCTTGAATTGCTTGACCAACACAGGCCCCAGCTTATTGTCTTCGGCAAGAGCATGTTCATACACAAGGAGCCCGTAGCCGAGGTTTGCAGGTTCTTGGCAGAAAATGGCCTGGACTCGGTGGTGATGTGCGATATGGCCCACGTCCTCGGCCTCAT
>DQZA01000055.1 GCA_011042035.1 Desulfobacteraceae bacterium | reverse complement strand
TCTATGATCTCCTGCTTGGACATCTCCCTGGGCTTCACCCCCTGCTCCTCAAGGTACCTCTTCACCACCTCCTGCACCTTGGGGTTCGGAACAGGCTTCTCACCACTATAGTCAAAGTAGCCCGATCCTGTTTTCCGTCCATAACATCCTGTCTTGTATATCAACTCCGTCAGTGGATGAACCTTGTACCTCGGCCCCAGCCTCTTTTCAAAGGTCTTGGCCACGTGATAGTTGATGTCAATTCCAGTAAGATCAGCCAGCGTCGCAGGACCCATGGGCATTCCAAAGTCCACCATCGCCTCCTCTATCAGGGCGCCATCCACCCCGTCTGCCGTAAGAAACACCGCACCACCCATCAGACCACCCAGTTGTCTCGACACATAAAAACCAGGACCGTCGTTCACAACAATGGGAATCTTCTTAATCTTGCGGGCAAAGTCCACACTGGTGGCAAGGGTCTGGTCCGAGGTCTGCTTCGCACAGATAATCTCAAGAAGCTGCATCCGATGGGCTGGATTGAAAAAATGAAGACCTATCATCCTGCCCGGGTCCTTCAGCACCGAGGCCATCTCCGTGATGGGAAGCGCTGAGGTGTTAGTACCAAAAACCGTCTCAGGCCTGCATATTCCTTCTAGCTTTTTCCAGGTATCCTGCTTAATCTTCATGTCCTCTATGATGGCCTCTATCACCAAGTCCACCCCACTGCAGTCTTCAAGAGAGGTGGTGGTCACCAGGAGCCGGTCCATCATCTCATCCAGCTCCTGCTTCTTCATCTTCCGCTTCTTGATGTGGTAATCAAAGGTCTTGCGGATGGAACCAACGGCCTTTTCAATGGCCTCATCATTTATGTCCCACAGCACCGTTTCAAATCCCCCTCGCAGCAACAGGTGCACTATCCCCGAGCCCATCACACCACCGCCTAGCATCGCTACCTTTTTGATGGGCGCAGGCTCCACACCCTCAATCCGGGGCAGTCTGCCAGCAGCCCTGGTGTTCAGGAAAATACCAATCAGGTTCTTTGCCACATCAGAAACCGCACACTCAGCAAACAGCCCCACCTCACGCTCTATATCCCTTTCGATATCAAAGCTGAGTCCCTTCTCCATGGCCTCAATGGCCTTGAATGGCGCAATGTAGCCCTTGGCCTTCTGGGCCGTCATGGCTTTAGTAAAGTCCAACAATGCCTTTTTCTCCGCCTCACTGGGAAGTCTTAGCACAATGTTGCGCGTCGTACGAAGCCCCTTATTCAGCTCTCCAGTCAAAAATCTCCTGGCCGCCTTCACCGCCACATCCAAAAGCTCACCAGGTTCCACCACCTCGTCCACTAGGCCACGCCGAAACGCTGTCTCAGCATCTATAGCCTTGCCCGTGGTAATCATCTCCACCGCGTTGGGAAGTCCTATGAGACGAGGCAACCTCTGTGTACCTCCAGCACCAGGGATCAAACCAATCTGTACCTCCGGCTGGCCCAGGCTCGCCCCCTTCACAGCCACACGGTAGTGGCAAACAATTGCCGTTTCAAGCCCTCCACCAAGCGCATTGCCGTTTATAGCAGCCACCACAGGTTTGGGACCTGTTTCAATTCCACTCAAAAACTGCGCAGCCAACAACGCGTTGCTGTATATCTTGTCCCGGTCCTTCATCCCCTTCAGGTACGTTATGTCAGCACCCGCAATAAAGTTCTTCCCAGTGCCCGTCAGTACAATGGCCTCCACAGTACCTTCTTCAAAGGCCTCCATCATCGCCGTCGAAAAGTCCTCCCACATCTTCGGCGACATCTGGTTCACAGGCGGGTTGTCTATCCTCATCAACAATACCCCTTCCCTAAACTCCACCTTGATCGTCTCGTATTCAGTCCTCATTTACCGCTCACCCCCTTTGCCTTTCTGAAGGGCCCCACAAAGGACCCCGGATTGACATCAGTTCCTCCAAAAAACGCTCAAATAACGGCCTCAATAAGCCATGGACCTCATTCGTTTAGGGCTGCAATCATCTAAAAGTTGGTAGGTACACAAAGCTATCCTGCAGCATGCTTCTCTCAACGAGCCCCTCGCCCTCCAGGATCTCCAAATGGGCCCTTACCTCTGAAAGACACAAGAACATCTCGACCTCCTTCTTGTTCACGAACAGTCTCTTGGCTATCTGATACTGGGTCATACCCGTTTCCGGCCCGTGACATCCGTTTTTCAATATATTCAAAACCAGGTTTTTTCTGGACCGGTGGTGACTCTTTAGCTCCTCAACCCGCCTGGGGTGGTCCTTGATTGGCTCACCGTGGCCGGGATACGTTAATGTCACATCCAAGTGTCCGATGCGATCTAGTGAGCGATTGAAGTGTTCAAGAGCCTTGTAGCTTTTCTCTCCCTCGGGAGCTAAGACTTCTGAAATAGGATTAGGGGTTATTCTTGGCAATAGAGTGTCCCCTGAAAACAAGATACCCCTCTCCCTTATAAGGAGACATATTGAGCCCGCACTGTGGCCGGGTGTGTGGATCACATCCATGACAAAATCATCAAACCGAAACACCTCGCCGCCCTTCAAGGGTATGTGAAAAGGAAGTGGGCTCACGAGTCTTCTATACCTATCCTCAACTGCCGCAACGATCATCTCCGCGACCTCTCGTGGAAGACCGGCCTCCTTGAAGTAACGGCTGAAGTTTTCCTTTACCTCCTCAATGTATCCGTCATCTGATCTCCTGGTCTTGTTCACATCCCAGCAGTGGATATAAACCTGTGCCCCGCTGAGGGAAGAAAGCTCTCCCGCCAGCCCCGAATGATCAGTATGGCCGTGGGTCAGAATGATCCTTTTAATATCCTCGATCCTGTTGCCTGTTCGCATTACCCCTTCTTTTAGGAGGCGAAAGCCTTCCTTGCTAAGTACACCTGTATCAATGAGCGTCGGTATGGAATCCTCCACAAAATAGCAATTTACCGATTTCAATGGGAAGGGAATGGGCACCTCTATCCTGTGAATTGTAGTCATTGTTACAGCTATGTCCTTTCATGTCCTTCACCGAATCCGAACGCCATAACGAAAATAGGGTCCCTTTGCTTTATTCAAGAAGAAAAATATTCCTCCTCCGCCTCCCTTAAGCCATGCAAAAATAAGAAACCTTGACAGTTATCCACTTGACCAATATTTTCTTTGCTGCTAAACAGGGTACCACTTTCATGAAATGAGGGAGAACCTGATGAAACTTACCCAGACCAAATACATCGTCCAAGATGGTGTTGCCACAATCATGCTCAACCGCCCGGATCAACTCAACGCCTTCACTCCTACCATGCGCAAGGAGTTGATCTGGATTTTCGAACAAGTGGATCGCGACGACCAGGTCCGTGCCGCCGTGGTTACTGGCGCAGGACGCGCATTTTGTGCCGGTGCTGATCTCTCCTCCGGAGGTTCCACGTTCAACTACGAAAAACACGAAGGCCGCAAGATTCGGCTCAGTGAACACCGCGATGGCGGAGGCCAAGTTGCACTGGCCATCTTTTCGTGCCGCAAACCTGTCATAGCCGCCATAAACGGCCACGCAGTCGGCATTGGAATAACCCTCACTCTCTCCATGGACATGCGCATAGTGGCAGAAGATGCAAAAATAGGTTTCGTATTCGCCCGACGCGGAGTTGTGCCCGAAGCATGCTCCTCGTGGTTCCTCCCTCGTATTGTGGGCATGGCCAAGGCCACTGAATGGGTATACACTGCTCGCATCTTCAAGGCCTCTGACGCCGCAGATTCCGGGCTTTTTAACTATGTCGTTCCCCGGGATCAGGTCCTCAAGAAGGCGCTAAAGATTGCTCAAGAAATCGCCCATAACACCTCTGCCGTGTCTGTGGCCCTTGCAAAAGCCTTACTATGGCATGGATATTCGGAGCCTGACCCCCAAGCGGCCCACCTAGCAGAGTCAAGGTGCTTTTTCTGGGCCGGTCGCCAGGAGGACGCAAAGGAAGGCATCACAAGCTTCCTTGAAAAGCGTCCGCCTCGCTTTACGTTGAAGCCGTCCGTAGACATGCCTGATTTCTATCCATGGTGGAAGGAAACCAAGGTATAGGGCAAGCTTCTCCTTTCACAATCCCAGGTAACTCCTTCGGATCACTTCATCCTGTAAAAGATCTTCCCCCTTACCATGGCCTACAATCTTACCGGACGAAAGCACGTAATTGCGCGAGGCCATTTTGAATACAGTGCTTACTTCCTGCTCAACAAGTAGCACCGTTCGACCTGTCTTGTGTATTCGCCTGATTGTTTCAAAGACCTCATTCCTCGCGATAGGGGCAAGTCCGGTGGAGGGCTCATCGATACACAATAGTTCAGGTTGTGCCATAAGGGCCCTGCCAATAGCCAACATCTGCTGTTCACCCCCAGACAGGGTACCAGAGACCTGGTTCTTTCTCTCTTTGAGCCTAGGAAACAACGTGTACACTTCCTCGAAAGCCCTTAATATGGTAGCCCTGTCCTTAATAAGGTAAGCTCCTGCTAAAAGATTGTCATAAACATTCATCTCGCGGAAAGGTCTACGGCGTTCAGGGCAAAGTACAAGTCCCATTTTTACTATTTCGTGAGCAGGCATCTTATCTATCCTTTCCCCTTTAAAGCTCACAGAACCTTCGATAAGGATATCTCCTTGTGTGGATCTTTTGGTGATTTCGCGCTCCCACGCTACTAGCCCAGTGATAGATCGAAGGAGTGTTGATTTTCCCGCTCCATTAGGCCCTACCAGGCTCACCATCTCCTTATCGTCAACTTCCACGCTAACATCATTAAGGAGCATGGCTTTGTCATAGCAGACCGTCAAATGCTCAACGCTAAGCAACAATTTATACGTCCTCCTGACCGATATAGGCCTCAACCACTTTAGAGTCTTTGACAACCTCCTCGGGCTTTCCATCGGCGATGATAGTACCGAAATTCAAGACCACGATCCTGTCCACTATTTTCATAAGCTGCTGAAGCTTGTGTTCAATGATAATCATTGCCGGCCCTTCACTGTGCAGCCTTCCGAACCTCCCCCCTTTGTGAAGCCGCCTAATGGATTTTGCCATAAGATCGCTCTCCGCACGGCTTAAACCGCCAAATGGCTCGTCCAACAGAAGAAGTTCGGGTTCAGTGGCAATTGCCCGGGCCACTTCCAACCTTTTAAGATCACCCTGGGACAGAACCGAGGCCTTTTCCAGAGCCATATCGGAGATGCCCGCGAACTCAAGGGCGTCCATGGCCTTTGCTTCGATCTTCTTTACCCACTCACCCCTTTTCATTGCCCTGGGCGATAGACAGGAAACCATAACATTGGCAATTATGGGAAGCCGACGAAAAGGCCTCATGGTTTGGAATGTACATGCGATACCGAGATTCACTATATCCCACGTTTTTTTCCCAACTATCTCCTTGCCCTTGAACCTTATGCTCCCATAATCTGGTTTAAGGATGCCCATTATAAGGCGCAGAAATGTAGTTTTACCAGCACCATTAGGCCCGATGAGCCCTACCATCTCATTACGGCCCATTGAAAAGTTTACATCATTGATCGCCTGAAGCCCGCCAAAGGATTTGTTCAGCGAATTTATCTCCAGGAAAGCCACCCCCATGTCAACTCTCCTCTGCTTCTTCTCTCAGCTCCCTGCGAGAAACCTTACCCACGTCAGTTTTGGGGAGCTCCCCCCTGAATTCGATAATCTTTGGAACCTTGTAATGTGCCAAATGTTGTTTGCAAAACTCTATTATCTCTTCCTCGGAGATCTTACCCCTGGCCTCGCTTTGTAAAACCACGTATGCCTTGATTATCTGGCCAACAGATGGGTCCGGCACCCCTACCACACCGGCCGCTTTGATTTGGGGATGCTTGTAAAGAACCTCTTCAACGTGTCTTGCAAAAACAGAATAACCCTTGTATTTGATTAAATCACGTTTGCGATCAAAGAAATGGAAATAGCCCTCTTCATCCATGCGCACTAGATCCCCGGT
>DQZA01000218.1 GCA_011042035.1 Desulfobacteraceae bacterium | reverse complement strand
GGAGGTGCTTTGGCCCCAGTTCCTTGCCATGACAATCCTCGGAATCGCCATGTTCTCGGGAGCAGTAAACCGATTTAAGAAGCGGTTGGATTAGTGCCAGTGGAACAGTGTCTTAAATCTTATGTGAGGTAACTCAAACCTCACTTCATATATTCCTTTAAGAAATCCTTTGAGCTCACAATTTTTATTCCCATGTATTTTTCTATAGCTTTAAGGTGTCGATCACCAGAAATGACGTAACGTGCCTTAGCTGCCACCGCACATTCAATAAATTTGTTATCATCTGGATCATCTCTCACAACGCTTAATGATGGGGTGCTTGCCATGTATATATTATTGAATCCTTCTGCAAAAAGTGAAAGCAATTCTTCGAGTTCATCTTCCCCTTGAAGCCCTAAGCGGCGGAGAACCTCCACATATTCATCGATTATCTTGCTTGAAAGACACAAGACTAGCTTTCCCGTTTTCCATAGATCAATTATTTTTCTAGGATTTCCCCCAAAAAAAGACGAAACAAACACATTTGTGTCTATGACTACCTTAATCATTTCCCTGCCCGAACTTGACTGATAGCCTTATTGACTCTAGATCGATCCACACCTTTCCTTCTCATCCTTGTCCCGATCCGGTCCCATAAGTCATCAATATATCCGCTGATATCCCTTTGCCTGATATACTCCTTTAGTAGCTCTCTTACCACTTCACTCATAGTCTTACCTTCCGCCTTTGCCAGAGCACCTACGCGATCTTTTAGCTCTGGGTCGATCCTGATGATCATTTGGTTGCTCATATACTCGCCCCCTTTATATAACTATTGTATATACAATATCTACAAGCTAGCCGAAAGTCAAGAAGTGCTTTTCCAGCTAATCTTCATTCAACAAATGAAGCAACTCGTTGAACTTTATGTAGCAAGCTGATAGAATACATCTGGTTATACAATCCATAATCAACGACGCGAATATACTTGATGACACAAGGAGAGCCTCCATCAAAATCCGATGAAGAGAACCAACCTGACAAATGCGCAATACAACACAGTAGGCCCTCAAGAAAGGACAATCTGATATGCCTTCACTGCAAGATGAGCTCGTGATCAAGGGAATGAGGATGAGAAACAGGCTGGCACTGCCACCGCTAACTACAAATTACGGAACCGATGAAGGCTATGTTACCGATAACATCATCCGGTTTTACGAAAAGCGCTCAAGAGATGTGGGTCTGGTCATAGTGGAGGCCACCTCGGTGCGCCCTGACGGCCGCCTTGTCAAGGGCTCATTGGGCCTATGGGAAGATGCCCAGGTAGAGGGAATGAGGCGGCTTGCCCATACCATCAAGAACAATGGATCAGCCGCGGTCGTCCAGTTAAACCATGCCGGGGCACGTTGTTACCCAACGGGCGGCAAGCTGCAGGGCGCATCTCCATCCGGCTTTGCGTTCAATCCCCAGGTTCAACCGCTTGTGATGAACCAGGAGCATATAGATGAAATGGTCTATGACTTTGCCTGTGCAGCGGCAAGGGCCCAAGAGGCGGGCTTTGACGGTGTAGAAGTCCACGGGGCCCACTTCTACTTGATAAGCCAATTTCTCTCGCCCCTCACTAATCAGCGGAGCGATAGTTACGGAGGAAATGCCCGGGCAAGGGCCAGATTTGCAGTCCAAGTAGTCAAGGCTATTAAGGACAAGCTGGGTGAAGACTTCCCAGTACTGTTTCGCATTAACGCGCTGGAAAATGTTGAAGGGGGCCAGAGCCTGGATGATAGCATTGCTGTGTCAAAGCTCCTTGCAGAGGCAGGCGTGGATATTCTCGATGTTTCCGTGATTAGCCAGGCCACGTGGAAGGAAATTGATGGCCGCCGTTATCTTTTGCCCGCATCAGCCTTCCCCAAAGACCAACCTGCCGGGGCAAATATTCCACCTACTGCAAAAATAAGGGAGGCAGTGGGCCTACCGGTAATTGGTGTCGGGAAACTGGGCCAGGGTACGGTCGCAGCCGAATCCGTGAACAAGTCCCTTATTGATATGGCAGCAGTGGGCAGACAGATGATCGCTGACCCGGATACGGCAGGAAGGCTTCTTGCCGGTATGCCCGAGCAGATCACCCCGTGCCATGAGCGCATGTCGTGCTTCGCCTCCATCAGGAAAGGCGAACCATTGCAGTGCAAGGTGAACAAGGACCTGCCCTAACCTGAAGTGCACCTAAACTTGTCTAGGCAAAAGGTCTGCAAATGGAAAGCAGAAAACTAATAGCAATGACCGGAGCCACTGGTTTTATCGGTACAAACATGAGCCGCGAGTTTGAGAACAACGGGTGGAAAATAATCCCCTTGGGCAGAAAGGACTTTGCCCTGCCGGCAGAGGACCTGAGCGCACGCCTACAGGGGGTTGACGTGGTTGTGAATCTGGCCGGAGCACCCTTGTTGAAGCGTTGGACCGAAGAGTATAAGAAAATCCTCGTTGAGAGCAGGGTGGCCCTGACCAGAAAGCTGGTCAGGGCCTTCAAATTATTGCAAAAGCCACCGGGTGTGTTTTTCTCAACTTCGGCCATTGGCCGCTATTCCCCAACAGGCACCCACACAGAAGATGACTATATTCCAGCCGATGATTTTCTGGGACACCTGACCCGTGATTGGGAACAGGAGGCATTAAGGGCAAAGGAGCTTGGTTTCCGTACTGTGATTTTCCGCTTCGGGGTCGTTCTCTCCAAAAATGGAGGAGCTTTGGCCAAAATGGTTCCCCCATTTAAACTTGGGTTGGGGGGACCATAGGTAATGGGATGCAGCCATTTTCCTGGATCCACATTAACGATCTAATCAGGGCCTTTGAGGAAGCCATTAATGATGCAACATATGAGGGAATATACAATTTGACAGCTCCCAATCCCACAACCAATCTGGGATTGACAAAAGCATTGGGCAAAGTTCTTTCCAGACCTACTATTTTCCGAGCAAAAACATCTCCAAAGTACGGGGCGCTGGCCACTTGCTCTCGTCCGTATCCCAGGCCTCCAGCTCATATTGAAAGATCTCTTTAGAGTAATCATCCAAAGGTGGTGTTTCCTCACGGCCAGTCGGACCTTCTGGGACAAGATACACAGCCGCCCTATTCCTCAGCCCCTCAGCCAGAGAAAGATTACCCTCTTCCCTGCTAGCTGCCCACCTTATGTATGGTTCCTTAGGCTTTATGATAAATGCGGCTCGATTTAAAGTTTTCACAGGCAAGCTCCCAATTACTCTTAAAGAGGTTTGTGATTTGCGTGCACAGGTTATAGTCTTGAAAACTCTTGTTTTTGTTCGATGTGAAATGCTATATAATAATTATTGGTAAATCAAGAACAACGACTTTAATCGTCAGCACTCCCTCAGTTGGTGCATGATACCTCGTAAGCCTTCGAGGAGTAAAAATGAGGCGTAATCGACTGCTTGATAAGATAAAGCGTGCCATTTATGAAGTGGAACCGAGAGCTGAAATAATTTTGTATGGATCCCGGTCCCGGAGGGATGCTCTTCCCGAATCAGATTGGGACTTACTTATCCTGGTCGACGGAGCTGTAACTGATGAGAGGGCAGATCGGATAAGACACACGCTCTATGAAATAGAATGGGAGTGTGGAGAAGTCATCTCTTCGATTGTTAGAAACCGTGACGAATGGAATAGTGTTCTTTATCAGGCCACACCGTTCTACCAGCTAGTCGAGCAAGAAGGGACTCGACTGTGACACATTTCTTGCCCGTCAAGAGGGAGACTACATTGATTTTGTGAGATTTCAAAAATCACAAGTCGAGCCTTGGATCTCAAAAGCGGAGCAACTCGTACAGTATATTGCTGATCTATTATACAAAGAAACTGGATGACAGATCTCTTAGTTGTCCTACCAGGTGCCCGAAAGAACTAGCTTCACGGTCTGGTGGAGCCGTTCTATCGTATTGACTGAAAATTTTCCCTTTACCCTATTCTGCCAGCATATCAAGGGGACTTTTGATTGTTGGACTCATTTGCCTGAGAACATGGGTGTAAAT
The DNA here is from genome assembly GCA_011042035.1 of Desulfobacteraceae bacterium. Lineage (GTDB taxonomy): Bacteria > Desulfobacterota > DSM-4660 > Desulfatiglandales > Desulfatiglandaceae > B111-G9. Next base: position 1,948 of record DQZA01000218.1, on the reverse strand, counting down.
CATCGTGGTTGAAATGTCCTTGTGCCCTAGCAGGCTCTGGATAGTCCTTATATCCGTGCCGCTTTGTAAGAGGTGGGTGGCGAATGAATGGCGCAGAGTATGAGAGGAAACACGCTTGTTGATGCCGGCCAACTTTGCAGCCCTTTTGATGGCTCTATCCAAAGTTGAAGGGTCCATGTGATGGCGACGTATCTCGCCCGAGCGAGGATCTTTCGACAGCTTTATTGATGGGAACACGTATTGCCAAATCCATTGCTTGCCCGCCTTTGGATACTTCCTCTCCAGGGCCCCCGGCAAGTACACCTGTCCGTGGCCCTGTGAAAGATCATGCTCATGGACCAATTTTACCCGTTCAAGATGCTCCCTGAGGGCCGGCTTTATGGTTTCCGGTAAAAAAACAAGCCTGTCAGTTCCACCCTTGCCATTCCTCACCCTGATCTCGTTTACCTCAAAGTCAACGTCTTTTATCCGAAGCCGCAGGCACTCCATAAGCCGCATCCCGGTTCCGTACATAAGCTTGGCAGCTAGTTGGGGCACACCATTCATGGCGCTTAGCAGTCTCTGGACCTCTTCTTTGGACAGCACTACGGGCAGGCGCTGTTTCTTGCCGGAGCGCACCGCATCTATCCTTCCCTCAAGTGGCGCATTCAGCACCTCCCGATAAAGGAAAATAAGTGCATTGAAGGCCTGGTTCTGGGTGGATTTCGCCACATTCCCCTCCGTGGCAAGCCAAGTGAGGAATGCTTCCACCTCAGGCTCACCCATCTCACTGGGATGTCTTTTTCCGTGAAAAAGGATGAATTTCTTAATCCAGCGGATGTAAGCCTGCTCAGTCCGGATGGAGTAATGCTTTACCCGCATCACTTCTCGAACCTGATCTAGTAGTTTTTTCGGCCTGTTATGGATGGAAATTACTTGATTTCGCATGGCGGGTTATGATATATGATTTTCGGAAGGGAATCAAGAATAACCACTCAATACCGGGTATCAAGGATGAACTTCATCACACTTAATGGTTCACGCCGCCTGCGGCGGCGTGAATGCGCGAGCTGAGCCAAGGCTCTCACGATTTGTCCCCGCCGCAGGCGGCGTGAACAAATCGCTTGAGCTGACGAACCTTCCATGATAACCAGCCCTCCCCCGTTATCATGGAAGACTCGCAGCTCAGCTCGCGCATTAGAAGACAATGGGAAACGACACTCACAAATTTTCAATAGGGATGGTTGCTGAGGGTATAACAATTGTCGTTGCTATAGGATTCGTTATTTCAGTTATATATGACTGGGGTTTCGTTTATGCGATAGATATTGATTTAATGAGTCTCCCGACAACAATATCAGATCATTTTCGTACAGGTGTGATTTGGTTTCCATACTTACTTGCTTTTGTTCTTATGTATTTTGCCGTAGAGTATCAATTTCAACGTGTGGAAAAGGGGTTAACAGAACAAGAAATTATTGAAAGCTCAAAGAACCCCGAAAAACTGAAAAAATTCAGGGAAGGTCCATGGAAACTTATAAAGTGGACTGCTCCTCTTGCGGTCTTTAATTACATATTAATTGGTGACATCATGTCATCTGCATTACCCTTAATGCTGTCAATATTGTGGATGGGTTTTGCCGAATGGTGCTATTCCGCCCCACTCATAAAACTTCGGCGAAGCTGGGAATCACAGGCTGCTTTTACCTTTCTTCCCATAATTTTCATTCTTGCATTTTTTTCAGGATACAATGCGGCAGTCGATGCTTCGATGCGTAAACCGAAACAGGTAATTATCACCTTTAGCCAAAAATCACCACACCTAAAAGGGAAGCTTCTTCGGGAGTTTGAACGAGGGGTATTTATCCTAAACCATAATGACCATGTGACTTTTATTCCTTGGGGACAAATTAAAAGCATTAAAACTGTAGAAAAATACAAGCCGTTTCGTGGAATACTTTGTGAGTGG
>DQZA01000116.1 GCA_011042035.1 Desulfobacteraceae bacterium | reverse complement strand
TGCGCCTTGAGGGCCAGAATTTCAAGGATTACTGGCTGAGGATCCTTTCTTTTGCCTATCCTCAATGCGGTTTGACGTTCCGGGTACAGTACTACCCACCGATTGTCAGCAGAGCTAAGACCTCTTTCAAAGACATGGTGATGCGCCCGCCTTCTTACGGGGCTAAAGAGGATTTTTTCAGGATCAAAAGGGTAGGGCTGTAAATCATAACGCCAGTGCCTCTCACGAGCCCTTATGCGCTTTTCCTTTAATTGAAAAAGGCCCGGCTGGCTGTGAACCAACGCCTCGCGCAGGTGGGACTCCCTGACGTAACGCCACTCAGCCTCTTCATGGAGGGCCTGGATAAACTCCTTGATACCTACGAAGCCCTCTTCATCAGGAATAAGGCCAAATTCGTCAGGCCTGTGGCCAAGGACATAAGCCATTATCCTGATCAGGCCCTCCACCTTTCGCAGACCCTTTCTAGTCAATCTGTAAGTATCCCTCCAGATATAGTCGGGTAACTTGTGTGTATTGTGGGGTAGGGGAGAAGGTTTGTCAAATAAATCTTGCTATCTCTTCAGCTACCCTTTTGGCTGCATCAGCAGGGTCTTTGGCATCACGTATAGGCCTGCCGATAACTATGTAATCAGCACCTGCCTCAACTGCTTGGGCGGGCGTCACTATTCTCTTTTGATCATCATTACCCACCACTGCCCACGAGGGCCTTATCCCTGGGGTGACCATGACGAAGTCAGGCCCAAGCGCCCTCCTCATTTGCCCGATTTCTTTGCCTGAGCACACAATGCCGTGGCACCCCGCGTGCTTTGCCATTTGGGCCCTTAGGAGGACAAGGCTTGATATGTCGTTGGCGTACCGGGGCGCATATCCTATGTTTAGAAGCGCCTGCTGATCCATACTTGTAAGGACAGTCACGGCCAAGATTTGAGTTTGGCCGTCAGAGATGTTAGATATCTCTCTTAAGGCTCGGTCACCGGCATCGCAATGGGCCGTGACAAAGCGCACGCCGTGACGAGATGCAGCCATGAATGCCCGCTTCATTGTGGCAGGGATATCGTGCAATTTAAGGTCCAAGAAAACCTCGGCAGGACCCGCATTCTTGATGCTACGAACAACCGAAGGACCCTGACTTACGAAGAGCTCAAGACCTACCTTAAATAGCCCCACGTGCGGTGAAAGTTTCTCCACGTACGGCATTGCTTGTTCGTAGTCTGGGAGATCCAGCGGAAATACTATATAGTCCTTTGCTTGTCTTTTCATGTGGTGCCCCTTTTCTTGAAAGATGCCTTGGTAAAATGGTAAAATTATTTCTGGCTAATTTAGAATTTTTGGAACAATATTGCATCTAAAAAATCGTGGACAAGGCCGTGAGAAGACTATATATTACAAGTGAATTTGAGAGCCACCGTAGCTCAGCTGGTAGAGCACCTCACTCGTAATGAGGATGTCTGCGGTTCGACTCCGCACGGTGGCTCCACTTTTTTCCGCCTTTATGCCAAAGAAGTTGGATACGGGAGGAGAGGGAGATGGATGAAGTGGTTGAGTTTTTCAAATGCGATGAATGTGACAACAAGGATTTCCAATTAGTTTACAGTTTTTCACTTCGCTTCCACCAGGTCAATTTTGCGAACCAACTAATTTACGATAAGATATTGGAAGAAACCTATCAATGTACTAACTGCGGAAAGACTTTTACTAAAGCAGATATTGAGAAGGGGCTGGACGTTATTAAGAAGAAATATCGGAGAGACTGACATCAGGGTCTGGAAATGCCAAATGAACTGTCCTCCACCTGGTGATGGTTGAAAGCCCTTATTCAGCGTCTGGGCGGCATCCCGGAAATCACCCTTGCTGCGACAATCATGGCCCGGAACAGAGCTCAGAAGCTAACCTCATATTGCTCCAAGTGAAAATCCTCTTTAGCTATTATCACGAGCCTCTTGTTTATTTTTTTTTCCAGCTCTAGGATGGAATCTTGCTCCTCTTCCTTGAGGATCGTTGCGATTTCAGGGTTTACAAGAATGTATACGTTCTCCTGCTCGGCGGACCACGGAGTCTCTCTTTCGAGTTCTCTAAAAATTTCATAGCAGATGGTCTTGCGAGACTTAAGCATTCCTTTGCCTTCACAATAACAGCAAGGCTCGCAAAGAAGACGGTTTAAGTTTTCTCGCGTCCGCTTCCTTGTCATTTCTATGAGGCCAAGATCTGACATGGGTAGTATATTGGTGTTCGCCTTATCTTTACTTAACGCCTCTTTTAACGCAAGGAAGACCCTTTCTCTATTTGCTTTTTTTTCCATGTCAATGAAGTCAATAACTATGAGTCCCCCGATATTTCTAAATCTCAGTTGGTAAGCTATTTCTTTCACTGCCTCCAAGTTCGTCTTCAGTATTGTCTCTTCAAGATTCCTCTTCCCCACGTAGCTACCCGTATTCACGTCAATGGCAGTGAGGGCTTCAGTGAGCTCTATAACAATGTAGCCGCCTGATTTAAGCCATATCTTATTGCTGAGGGCACGCGATATCTCCATTTCTATGCCGTAGGCATCAAAAATTGGATCCTCACCTTCATAGAGCTCAACTGAAAATTTGAGGCGGGGAGCGAAGGTGTTTATAAATTCCATAATGCTTTCGTACTCCTCTGGGCTATCAATAATCAGCTTATCAACTTCCTTTGTAAATAGGTCCCTGACGGCCCTCAAGGATATGGCAAGATCTTTGTGAAGGAGTCCAGGCCGCGAGGTTTTTTCCATTCTTGACCTTATGGTGTCCCAGAGCCTCAACAGAAATTCCATTTCCGCCTTGAGCTTGTCTTTGGTAGCTCCCTCGCTCACCGTTCTTACAATGAATCCCATGCCATTGGGTCTGATTTCCCTTATGATACTTCTTAGTCTCTCCCTTTCCTCTGTATCTTCAATCTTTCTGGACACACCAATATGGGTCAGGGTTGGCATCAATACGAGGTGTCTCCCAGGAAGAGAGATGTGGGAGGTTACCCTGGCACCCTTGGTACCGTATGGCTCCTTTGCTATCTGTACCATGATCTCTTGGCCTTCCTGGAGGAGATCTTCTATGGGCAAGCTAGTGTAAGCCTTATTACCGGAGCCAAAGTCATTTTGATTGATGCCCTCCTGGTCTTTTCCCTCGTTTTGCGTTTGAAGCATTATCTGCTCTATGTCCTGGAACTCTCTATGGACGTCTGAAACATAAAGGAAGGCAGTTCTCTCCAGTCCAATGTCAACAAAGGCAGCTTGCATGCCGGGCAGCACCCTTACAATCCTGCCACGGTAAATGTTACCTACCAGTTCCTGGCCAGTTCTTCGCTCAATATGGAGCTCAGCCACCACGCCGTTCTCCACAAGGGCGACTCGAGTCTCGTATGGTCTAGCATTGATTATAAGATCAGTGCTCACTCAGACCTTCCTCCGCAGAGATAACAACTATGTTGTTATTCAATGATCTGCTCCGTTTTTCTTATGTCAAAATACCCGGCCGTAGGTGCATCGAGGCAAAATATGGCTTGGACAATTTCCTGCGGCCTCAGATGGGGGCCATTGTCTTGGTATTTCACCTTCACTTTCACTTCCTTTGGTCCTAGTGGTTCTAAGGACTTTATCCAATGCTTTAGATCAATGGCTTGTGGTCCCTTTTTCCCTTTTTTGATGATCACAAAGGCCCTCTCACTTTTATATTTCTCAAACATGGACAAATCCAGCATAGAACTGTCTGTAAGTCTTATTATGTAAGTAGACTCAACTATGCGGGCGGACTTGCTTCGCAAAGGAATCTCTTCTATTTGTGTTATTTGGATACCCTCAGGCAATTGGATGTTGACCTCTTTCAGCATCTGCACAGGTTCCATAGGCCTAGTTGTCTCCAATTCAAAGGTCTCCACTAGGCTCTCAACTCCCACAGGAAGTGCGGAGGCGAACGAAATCCTAGGCATTGGGTGGTAGCCTCTGGAATGGGCCATGGGAATATTTGCCCTTCTGAGGACCCTAAGCATCAAACGCACCATTTCCAAGTGCGAAAGGTAACGCATGAGACCCAGTTTTGTAAAAGTAAACCTATATTTTCTACAAGGCAAGCTTTCGGTGGGCTCTTTATATTGGTTAGAGGATGCCGCGGGTGTCAATTTCTTTTCAGCCAAGACTGGCTTAATAACTTTATGGTCACAGACACCACAACTGGAACATATTTCCCTGCAATCTGGAGTGAGCCGAGCATCTGCCGCCTTATCCAGCTCTGACAAGAAGTAGTCTTTACTCACACCTGTTATAATATGGTCCCATGGCAAGGTTCTCCTGTGATCCTCTTGTCCCAATAGACAGATTTCGGGGTTTAACACTTCTTCACGTAAGGCAGTCTCCCAAAGGCCGAGGTTAAAGTGCTCGGCCCATGCATCGAATCGGGCTCCTTTGGACCACGCCCTCTGCACAACCGAAGAAAGGCGCCTGTCGCCTCTCGAAAATATCCCCTCTAACCAGCTCATCTCTGGAGGATTCCATTTTACTCTAGCCCGTGTTCCATTCAGCTTGTCTCTGATCATACCTATGCGGCGCTGGGCCTCTTTAAGGGGGAGTTGCTGTTCCCACATAAAAGGCGTATGGCTTTTAGGAACAAAGGTGGCTACGCTCACATTCAAGTGGGCTCGTTTGCCTCTTTTTGGGGAAACCTTTTGGAGCAAGCGGGCAAGGCTAACTATATCTAGTACATCTCTGTCACGCTCAAACGGGAGCCCCACCATGAAATATAGCTTTATAAGATTCCATCCCGATTTGTATATGGTTTTTGCCATTGATATGATTTCTTCTTCAGTAAGGCCTTTATTGATGATCTGTCTCATCCTGTCATTGCCAGCTTCTACTGCAAGGGTAAATCCTGTTTTTCTGACCCTGCCAATTTGCTTAAGAAACGAGCCCTTAAGGGAATCAATCCTGAGCGATGGAAGGCTTATGGCGATTTTTTTCTCAGCGTATCTGTCCATCAGGGATGTCATAAGATATTCGATGGAACTGTAATCTCCAGTACTGAGGGACAGAAGCGAAAGATCATCGTATCCAGTGCATCTGAGGGCAATGTCTGCATCCCTAATTATGAAGCCTGCCTGTCTTTCCCTTACTGGTCTGTAAATAAATCCGGCCTGGCAAAATCGACATCCCCTCCCACAACCCCTCGCTACTTCAATCGTTAGTCTATCGTGGACCAGTTCGGTATATGGTATTATCTGCCCATAAAAGGATGGATATAGGTTCAAATCCACAGGCTTTGTTTTTTGAATCTTGTCATAACCGGCGCGCAAAGGCTCAAGGGCTGCAAAAGAACCATCTGAGTTGTATGCCGGCTTGAAAAAACACGGAACATAGACACCTCGGAGCTGACTCAGTTGCTCGAGGAGTTCTTTTTTTGAGCCACGTTGTGTTTTCCACTCCCTCACAATCTGGCAGATGCGCAAGGCGACCTCTTCGCCATCGCCTATAACTATTGCGTCAAAGAATTCAGCCATAGGTTCGGGGTTGAAACATGCCGGGCCGCCAGCTATTACAAGGGGAAGCCCTGATTCCCTTTCGTGTGACCTAATAGGGATACCTGCCAGATCGAGCATATTGATAACGTTGGTGTAGCACAGCTCATGTTGAAGGCTGAATCCCACTATGTCAAAATCTCTCAGGGGTCTTTTTGTTTCCAATGAGCAGAGGGGTATATTTGATAGCCTGAGCCTTTCTTCAAGGTCAGTCCATGGTGAGAAGGCTCTCTCGGCTGCTATCCACTCTTGGGTATTTAGTATATGGTAAATTATCTTGAGTCCTAAATGGGACATGCCTACTTCATAGACATCGGGAAAAGCCAGCACTATGGAAAGATCAACAGTCCTGTGATCTTTTTTAATAGCGCCTATTTCTTCTCCCAGATATCGACTTGGTCGCCTGATAGATCCAAACCAAGGCTGGGATGTGATATCCATAAAAGAAACCTTTA
>DQZA01000291.1 GCA_011042035.1 Desulfobacteraceae bacterium | reverse complement strand
TTACCTGATTTACCTTGTGATAGGAAACTGCTTATCAATTTACCACAAACATTAAACCCCTGAAAGACCTCTGTTTAGGTCCCCCAGGGGAATATGGTTTACGTGAGAGCTTTTCCAGATAGCCTTATTCCCGGGTCTGACCAAAGAACCGCAGCAGCAACAGGAACAGGTTGATAAAATCCAAATAGAGTGACAATGCCCCCAGGATGGCACCCTTGCGAACAACGCCGGCATCTAGGCCCGCAGGCTGTGTTAGGGCCATTTCCTTGATTCGTTGGGTATCATAGGCAGTAAGACCTAGAAAGACAAATACCCCTATATAGGTAATGAGCATTCCAAGGCCACTGCTGCGGATGAACATATTCACCAGCGACGCTATGATTATCCCGATCAGCCCCATTACAAGGAACCCACCAAAGGATGTCAGATCTCTCTTGGTTGTCCACCCGTATATGCTGCAGGCAACAAACGTGGCCGCACAAACAAAGAAGGTACTGACTATGGAGGTACGGGTATAGATCAGGAAAATGGACGATAGCGTGATCCCGTTAAGGCCTGAATAAAGAATGAAAAGGGAGGTTGCAGTTCCCGCGCTCATGCGATTGATCATTCCCGATATGGAGAATACAAGGCCCAATTCTCCAAATATGAGAACAAACAGCAGAATGGGATTACCAAGAAAGAGTCTTATAAGGGTGGGGCTATTTGATACATAAAGGGCCACAATCCCCGTGAGGGCAAGGCCGATGCCCATCCAGTTGTAGACGCTTCTCACGAAATCATTGACCAGGACCTCAGCCCTAGGTCTAGCCAAAGAAATCTGGTCCATACAAAACCTCCTTAGTTTTACTCAGCAACTCTAATTATAAGTAAGATGCGCGAAACTGCAACAGAAACCGGTTTTGCTAATCTCCTATGCTTAAGCATGCCGAAAAGCTCTGTGAAATGTAAGGATATCTGATTTCCGGGTTTTGTCAATAAAGGTTCTGTGGCTATCCACATCTGGAGTCTTGTTCCAAATTCGCAATCCTTTCATACAATGGCGGATGGGAGTAATGGAACCAAAATACCCTGTATTTGCCCCTTTGCTTTTGCTAAAATATTTTGCAACAATTTTAATGGAGGATGAATTGTCAAAGAATTCCGACAATAAACTTTGTATTGTAATGGTGGGACTTCCTGCAAGGGGAAAATCCACCATCGCCAAAAAGCTCAGGGAAAACTTGGCCAAACACCGAATTCCTTCCCGAATTTTTAACAATGGACAGCTCAGAAGAAGGATTAGAGGGCAGGACACCTCTAGCCCAGAATTTTATGACCCTAACAATGAAGCCGGCGTAAGACTCAGGGAGCGTATCGCGCTCACCAACCTGGACAGGGCACGAAGATATCTTCAAAACAGCGGGCAGGTGGCAATTATTGACGCTACTAATGCCAGTCTTAAACGAAGGCAGAAAATTGAATCCTTCCTGTCTGGACGGCAGACAGGCCTTGATGCGCATCAAATCTTATTCGTTGAATGTATTAATGATGACGAGGAAATACTTGAGACGAGTATTCGCCATAAGATAAGGCTTCCTGAATTCAAGGGGGTGCCCCCTGAGCTTGCCATGGAGGGCTTCAAGCGGCGCATTGACTACTACAAGAGTATCTACAACCCCCTTGAAAAGGAAAAGAATTTCGTAAAACTGGATTCCTTGAACAATCGTATTCTGATGGAAGAAATCACAACCGATATTCCCTTCTATGACTTGATAAGAGACTTTCTGGTCACGGACAGTGTGAAAAACCTGTTCCTGATCCGCCACGGTGAAACCTACTTCAACCTCGAAGACAGGATTGGAGGCGATTCCAGCCTCACGCCCAAGGGTCTGAGGCAGGCCCAGGCCCTTGCCCAATACTTCAAGAGCAAGTCTATCCCCTTCATTTTTACAAGCAAGAAAAAGCGCACCATCGAGACAGCAGAGCCCATAAGAGCCCTTCAGTCCAACTGCACCATAGTTCCCCTGGGGGAATTCAACGAGATAGACAGTGGCATATGTGAGTGCATGAGCTACGAAGAAATCCGAACCCAAATGCCCGAAGTATATCATGCCAGGAAGAAGGACAAATATAATTACGTTTATCCAGGTGGTGAGGGATACGCCACCATGAAGGAAAGGGTTGACAGGGGCATAAAGAAGGCCCTTTTCCTGAGCGGCGGCGCGGAAAATATCATGATAGTGGGGCATCGGGCAGTAAACCGGATGATCCTATCCCATTTTCTCTACCGCCGAACAGAGGATGTACCGTACATCTACATACCGCAAGACAGGTTTTATCACATCGTGGCTACTCAGTACAAAAAGCTCTTTCAATTGAGACCCTATGAGTGAAGGAGTGGTCTCTTAGTAGGCATGCCTTCATCTCTTGAAGGCCCCATAGCCATAGTGCCATGTCGCCGCCAACAATCATATAGGATAAAAAACGCCATCATTCTCTCCTTCGCATAACCCCTAATGGGCTGAGAATGATGGCAACGAGGCACTCGCCAGCACAGAGACTTTCTATCAGCCAGCTTTCACCTCTATCTTCCTTGGTTTTGCTGCCTCTGCTTTTGGCAATACCACCTTTAGCACACCGTTTTTCATTAAGGCCTCTATTTTATCTTGATCAATTACATTCGATAAAGTGAAACTCCGGTAATAGTCTCCAGAGCGGTATTCCGTGTATATAGGGTTCAAACCCGATGGCTCCTCGGCAACTTTACCTCTTATGGTAAGCTCGTTGTCTTCCAGATGAATTTCCACACCCTGATTGCTCACTCCGGGCATATCAGCCAACAGTACAAGGGAATCGTCAGTCTCATATATGTCCACTGCTGGTACAAACACAGGGCTTGTCTGGGTTGTTTCAAATTTTGTCTGTAGCTCCTTTTTGTCTTTTGCCTGCAGCTGTTTGCTATCCATTCACATCACCCCCTTAGCCTACCTTTATCTCTATTTTCTTGGGCTTCGCCTCTTCAGCCTTTGGCAGGGTTAATGTAAGAACTCCGTTCCTGACTTCTGCACTGGCTTTTTCTGCAACGATCCTGGTAGGAAGGGTTATTGTCCTGTTAAATGAGCCTCCTTCCCTTTCCCTGCGATGATAGCTTATACCCTCTCCTTCTTCCTCCAGCTTTCGCTCACCTTTAATCACGACGCTGTCCTCTTCAACGGTAAGCTCTATATCCTTTGGATTAATGCCCGGCATTTCAGCAGTGACGTAGACATTGTCGTTGTCTTCTGCCACATTGACGGCAGGGAACACGCCTGCTCCCGACAACAGGGACCTTCGCCCGAAAAACCTATCAAAAAGCATGTTCATCTCTTCTTGCAACCTGTTTAGTTCGCTCAACGCTGTTCTTTCAAATGGATCCCTCCATCTCAATAGCACCATTCTATCACCTCCTGACTTCCCCAAACTTTAGGAATGCCAACGTGTTACGCTACTTTAAATGCCGCTCTATTAATAATGCATGATTGAGGATTGTCAAGAGGCCAAACCAGCCACCCTTGCGGGCCACACCAGATGGGCTCACCTTATCAAAAAACAAGGATTACTGGATGGTATCTAAGGAATCCCAAAGATGTGAATAGCGATGCATTAGCAATGCTGAAATGAATCCTCCTGCAGTGTCGAAAAGCAAATCAAACAAACTCGGATTCCGCCCAGGAACAAACATCTGGTGGAGTTCATCAGTAGCTCCATATGCTGCCACTGCAATGGTTACAACAATGACAACCCGCCATCCCAGCCCTCTTGCCCATGTGCCAAGGCTCCGAGTAATGAAGAATCCAAGTATTCCATAAACTACAAAGTGTCCTCCTTTGTCTTGAGCAGAGAAAAGCTCGGGCCCGGGAATGTCAGGAAGTGAAGATAGCCAAAATATTAGAGCCATCCATGCCAAGGCCAAAAACCTACATGTGCGATAATCAAGCATTTTTCGAATCAGTTTTTTCATTGGGATATCCTAAATGTAGCCTTTCTGTCCAAGATAAAGGAGGATCTCCTGAGCGGCCTCCTCAGGAGAAAGATCTGTGGTGTCTATCCGAACCTCAGGATTCTTAGGCTCTTCATATGGATCATCAACGCCAGTGAACCCCTTTATTAGGCCAGCACGTGCCTTTGCATACATGCCCTTGCGATCCCTTTTTTCACACACATCTATCGGTGTGGCAACGTGAACCTCGACAAATCCCCCGTAGGCCTCAATCGTGGATCTCACCTCTGCCCTTGTAGAGGTATACGGCGCTATAGGCGCACAAATGGCAATGCCTCTGTTTTTGGTAATCTCACTTGCCACAAAGCCTATACGACGAACGTTTATGTCCCTATGTTCTTTGGAAAAACCAAGTTCGCTAGAGAGATTTCGCCTCACAATGTCGCCATCCAACAAGGTTACGGGTCTGTCTCCCATCTCGAGGAACTTTGAATAAAGCACCTTTGCTATGGTGGACTTGCCTGCCCCAGACAGCCCGGTCAGGAAAACCGTAAATCCCTGCTTTCTCGGAGGAGGATAGGTCCGCTGAAGCTCTTCAACCACTTCCGGAAATGTTGCCCATTCGGGGATGCGCCTGCCCTCCCTCACCCTCAGCCGTATCTCAGTACCAGAAAGGCAAACAGTTTGAGCTCCCTCTGGCACGTGATCTGTGGTTCTGAATTCATCTTCAAACGGCAGGTATACCATCTCCTCAAAACTTACCGGAATTATACCCAGTTCCTCTGAGTTCTCTTCAACTGCCTCTCGGGCATCATACTTACCATAAAAGGGTGTACCCTCTGAATCTGGCCCCGGACTAGCATGATCTCTGCCCACAATCAAATGGGTGCATCCGAAGTTCTTGCAGACTATAGCGTGCAGCAATGCCTCCCTCGGCCCTGCCATCCGCACCGCCATGGGAAGCAGGTTCAGGATGAAAGATTCAGGCGGGTAATACCTCGCCACCGCGCGATAACAGCGTACCCTAGTGTAGTGGTCAAAATCCCCTGGTTTTGTCATACCCACAATGGGCAAGATCAGAAGGTTGGCCTTTGCTTCCCTCATTGCACGTAGGGTCATTTCAAACTGTGCTCTGTGGATGGGGTTGCGCGTCTGATAGGCCACAACCCGATGCCAGCCTAGTTTTCTATACAGTTCGCGTACCTCTCTGGGCGCTCTTCTTAGCTGCCTAAAGTCAAAGTGAATGGGAAGGCTCAGGATCTCAAGTTGTCCACCTATATAATAATCTCCGCTGGTCTCCATCAAGTAGTGGACCCCAGGGTGGATTTTATCTAACGTGCCGAATAATTCCTCACATTCTCGCTCTTTATCAATGGGCCAGATATCATCTACATGCATCACGGCAAGCAGGAACCCTTCTGGATCCCTCAGTGCCAAGGACTGCCCAGCCTCCAATGACTCGGCCTGTAGCTTGTTAATATCCAGGCAAATGGGCAATGGCCACAGGAGCCCATTCTGCAATCGCATTCTATCTAAAACAGATTCGTAATCCGCTCGAGTCAAAAACCCACTGAGGGGTGAGAATGCCCCAACCCCCAGGAGTTCTAGGTCACACATCTGCCTTTCATTTAAAATGACTTCTGGAAGGTTAAGGGCAAGGTCTTTGAGTACCTCCTGCCGTTGCCTATCCACGAGCAAGTTAATAAGCTCCCCACCGTATGGCTGGACCCAGTCTCCGTGAACCATGGGCTATCTTAGCCTCCCTTAGCCGAGATATTATTTTTCGAATGTCCCCTCCATTTCACCCCAGGAGCTTTAAGAACCAATGGACATAACCAATAATATTTATCAAATCAATAAACTGATAGGGAAGAGAAATTTGATTGAAACACACTCTAATGTATAATACAAGATATTGAGCCTGATCATTAAGCGAGGCAATGAAACATGAAATTTAAGGAATTCCCAAAAGAGATCCAGCCTTACCTATACCCTGAGCCCAATGGAGTGTTGGTCTACACCTGTCTGCACTGCGGTAAGGAATTTGACATATCGCGCCTTCTTTACACCTGCCCT
>DQZA01000247.1 GCA_011042035.1 Desulfobacteraceae bacterium | reverse complement strand
TTTTACCCGCTTGCTCGAAGAGCGAATACGGGGCTGAATGGGACATCTCCTGCGAGCCCGATGAAAATAGGACCTTGCGCGCAACACATCTGGTTGGCCTCATTTAGACGGTGGATTTGGGTTCCGCATTATGTATTGACTTTTTTGTCCCATACGAATAAAAGTTAAGATTCTCTTTTGGACATGGCCTAGGATCCTTGTAAAACTGGCCCGTGAATAGGCTCCGTTTTGTTCGTAACGCCACTGCCGTACCACCCGCAGTAGCGCAACGAATAGATGAACTTCTCCGTCGCAAGCAGCGGGGTATCAATAGGAAACCATCTTAACTGCTCCAAGGGGCTGGGAATTGATCCGCCAGAGGCGTGTTAAACAAATATATTGAGATCAGGAGGATAAGAAGTGGCTTCAAAAACCAAAAAAATACGAATAATACGCAAGAGAAAGCACAAACCCAATAGGACCAATCTCAAGGCCGATCAAAAACGTATTCTCAAAAACGTTGAAATCTTGAGATCCTTGGAAGCTGAATCCAGCTAATACTGCTCAAACATCACCTCCCTATGCCTGGCCTTTGCAACGCAAATGGGACCAAGGTGGGGGCCGTTATTGGGCTTTTTGCCCAAACCGGAGTGCTTTGATTGTTCTGAGCTTTATTGTGTGTAAGATAGTGCAGTAGCTGGACCCGTGAGTTCATGCAAACGCTCAAGTATTAATCTATCCATATAAAAGAGGTGTAAATATGAAAGAGGTGGTTATAGTTTCGGGTTGTAGGACAGCCATAGGAGCATTTGGCGGAACCCTAAGAGATGTAAATGCAGCAGTGCTTGCCAGCGTCACCATGAAAGAGGCTATTCGTCGGGCCGGTATTGAACCGGACATGATCGACGATGTGCGATACGGGTGCTGTGTCGAGCCTGTTGACGCACTGAATGTAGCCAGGGTAGCTGCGCTCATGGCAGGCATACCCGAAAACATCACGGCTGTCACCATCAATAGGGTATGTATCTCTGGAATGGAAGCGGTGGTCTCCGGCATGGCCATGATCCAGGCTGGCATGGCCGACATAATTCTTGCCGGGGGCACTGAGCACATGTCAGGGGTCCCTTACGTGGTTCCTGGCGCCAGGTGGGGGTGCCGGCTACAAGACCAGGTCTTTGTGGATTGGATGATCCATGCCCTCCATTGTGGATCACACCTACTTCCAGGCCCTGAAAAAGGCCCTTTGAAGGAAGGTATGCCACTGGAAATGTTCAAGGGCAAACCATACATAATGGGCCATACGGCCGAATTCGTCGCTCAGATGCACAACATCAGCCGCGAAGAGATGGATGAAGTGGCATTGCGTAGTCATAACAATGCCGAGCGGGCCACAAAGGAAGGAGACTTCAAGGAAGAAATTGTTCCAGTAGAAGTGCCTCAGAGAAAGGGGAAGCCGCCTATAATCTTCGACAAGGATGAGCACTTTCGCCCAGGCCTTACAATGGAAGCCTTGGCAAAACTTCCCCCTGCCTTTATCCCGAAAATAGGAAAGGTCACCGCGGGAAATTCATCTGGGATCAACGATGGATCAAGCGGAATGGTGATCATGTCCGCTGAAAAGGCCAAGGAGTTGGGTATCCAACCTATAGCGAGAATCAAGGCCGTGGGCAAAGGAGCATGCCACCCGTCCGTAATGGGCTTAAGCCCTGTGCCAGCAGTAAAAGATTTACTCAATAACAGTGGCCTCAAATTGGAGGACTTTGAGCTGATCGAGGTCAACGAGGCCTTTGCTGCCCAGTACCTAGGGGTTGAAAAGGAATTGGCCCTCAATAGAGAGATCACTAACGTGAATGGCTCTGGGATTGGTCTGGGTCATCCAGTAGGTTCTACGGGCTGCAGAATCATGGTAACGCTCCTTTATGCCATGAAAAAACGAGGAAAGACACTGGGCCTTGCCACCTTATGTGGAGGTGGAGGCGTTTCCATGGCGTGCGCAATTGAGATGTTGTAAAAAAATGGGCGCAGGGCCAAAGATCGTGAAAGCTATCTGCCCTTTTTCCATAAGCCCTGCGCCTCTTTGCCTATTCTAGGTACTTCAGAGTCTTAAGGCGTTTGCCCAGCCGATAAAGGATGTGCTGGCGGAATATCATCTTCAATTCTTCCAGTACTTCCTTGTTAGATAATCCAGAGGGAAAATTATCATAACCAGGGCCTTGAATCTCTTTCAAGGCCCTCACGCTTTTAGGACCCATCCCGGGATATCTCTTTGATTCCTTTCTGCATGCAAGGCACGAAATGCCGCCCTTCTCTGTAACAAAAACAGCCCTCCCCTCACCTTTGTAGGCCCTGCCACATCCGCAGCAACACTCCAAGTTTATGGCATATCCTCCCATAGCCATAGCCCGCCCCTCAAAGGCAATACGAACCTTCTCTGGCGCCTCTCCTTGGCAAAGAAGTTCAAAGCTTCTCACAAGAAGCTCGAACATCTCGTCTGCCTTAACGTGAAGAGGAAAAAGGGTTTCGGCGAGTTCTGCAAGATAACTTGAAAGGGTTAAAAGACGGTAATCTGTGCGCAAGGCCTCATAGGCTTGGATCAATTTACAGGAGTCCAGGAGAAACAGTTGATTCTCCTTTTTTCTATGGTAATCCAGTTGGCTGAGAGAAAAGTGGTCCAAACAATTAACGAATCGTCTGCGGCTCTTTCTGGCTGCTTTTGCAATGCCTTTGCAAAGGCCCTTTTCGGGTGCAAAAAAGAGAACCAGGAGGTCTGACTCCCCGAGATCTTTGATGCGCAAAATCAACGCCTGTGAGCTATAATGTTCCACGCTACGCAGCGAGCTCCAGGATTTTTTTCTTTGCAAAATTCAGGTGGGCCAAGATCGCGGAACGAGCCTTTCGAGGGTCCCCCTCTCTGATAGCCTGAAATATCGCCTCATGTTGCTCTAGGAGACGGCGCTTGTTTACTTCCTCCTTGAACATGGACTCTCTAGTTAACAACCCTCATTACCTCCTGCTGTCGTGGCGCAGTATATGGGTTATACTCTCGGGTGTCAATGACCAGTGACGCCATGAATTTGATATTGACTATTCCCACACATCGATGGCGTGCACCTTCGTCTTTCCTAAACAAATCGACGTAGCGCATTTCATCTCCCTGGCAAAAGCAGGAGCATTTGAAGCAGAGTAAACGCATTCAACAACGCCCCCCTTTTCGAAGCATTTCCCTTCATCCAGAGAAAACCACAAAATATTTCTTGACCAGTATGCATATTGCATTTATTATGTGTGCAAAGTAAATTTATCCTGAGTTGAAAATTCTAGAAAGTCCCAGCTTTCGAATATGCTCTTTTGTACTCCACACTATAGGGAGGCTAAATGGATCCCATCGCGATCTACCAGGATCTCAAAGAAAAAATAATCTGGCTTGAAATAGAGCCTGGGCACACCCTGAACCTGACAGAGCTGGCCCAGGATTACGGGGTCAGCCGCACACCCGTCATGATTGCCCTCACGCGGCTTAATGCAGAAGAGTGGGTTGTGCGGAATGGAGTACACTTTGTGGTAAGCCCGCTGACCATTGACCGCATGCGTGAGTTCACGGAAATTCGGGCTGTCCTGGAGATACAGGCCAATATCTGGGCCATGAACCGTATCACTGAACAAGGGATGAGCGAGCTTAGGGCCCTAAAAGAACAAATCAGGGACCTCGGTCCCGATGCAACAAACAGAGAAATCATTAAGCTGGATTTCAAATTTCATCATCTGCTTTATCGCCAAAGCCAAAACCAACAACTTGCTACAATGCTTGAACGCCTGCTAAGCCACTACCTGCGTTTCTGGCTCTCAGGGCCACGCCAAATAGAGAAAGAGTGTTTTTTCAGCGAGGCCGTGGAAATCATCAAGGCCATCGAAACCAAAGATGAGATAACGCTCAGGGCTGCTTCCAGCGCACATATCAAGGTTTCCCTGGATACAATCATGGGGATCAAGCCAGATTTTCCATGATACGAAAGGAGACGATCGTGAAACTAGCCAATCGCATAAATGACTTCGAGGCATATCTTGGCACAGCCATGAACCTCATCTTGACAAAGATGAAGGCTGAAGGAAAAGATGTTATTAACCTTGGCCTGGGTGATCCGGACGTCAACCCACCTGAGCATATGCGTAGATCACTGGCAGACGCCTGTTATGACCCCAATAATCATCACTATCCTAGTTTCTATTCCCCCATGCCCCTCAAACAGGCCATTGCCGATTGGTACGAGCGGAATTACGGGGTCAAATGCGATCCCGAGACTGAGGTTCTTCCCCTGTTGGGTGCAGCCAATGGTCTGTTCCACATTCACACATGCCTTTTGGACCCAGGCGATATTGCCCTAGTCCCAGACCCATGCTACCCTTCTTATGTGGCAAGTGTAAGAATTGCTGGGGGTATCGTTGAGCCTGTCCCATTGCTTAGGGAGAATGGTTTTCTTCCTGATCTAGATTCAATAGATCCGGATGTTGCGCGACGGGCCAAGATGATATGGGTGAACTACCCCAACAATCCCACTGCCGCCCATGCAGACCTTGATTTTTATACGCGCCTTGCAGATTGGGCGAGAGAATATGACGTGGCTATTATTTCGGACAATCCCTATTCCAGGATATGCTTTGACGGATATACTGCTCCTTCGTTTCTTCAGGTGCCAGGGGCAAAGGAAGTAGGTGTGGAGCTCAACTCCCTTTCCAAGGCATACAATGCATGCGGATGGCGCATCGGCTTCATGCTCGGCAACCAGGAGATCATTGCAGCCATGAACAAGATAAAGTCCCATTCAGACCGCGGCATCTTTTACCCGCTCCAAGTGGCAGCCACCGAGGCCCTAAAAGGCTCTGACGAGTTCATGGAGCAGCGCAACCAGATGTACCGAGAGCGCAGGGATGTCGTGGTGGAAGGACTGCGCAAATGCGGTATCAATGTGGAAAGGCCCAAGGGAACCTTTTACATTTGGGCGCCATTGCCAGAGGGTGTGTCTAACTCAAAAGACTGGTGCTTCAAGGTGCTCGATGAGATTGCCGTGTGGATGATACCCGGGTCCATGTACGGCCAACACGGAGAAGGCTACTTCCGCATTGCCCTAACCCACCCGGTTGAGCGCCTAGCAGAAGCCATGGACAGGCTCAATAAGTCGTTAGGATAGCAATTGTGCGCTGAAAAACGCCTTAATACAATAAAACTCAAGCCTCGATGCGTCTTGCTGACGGCACCTCTTACCATTACCATATAGCATGTACCCCGTGGTAGGCATGAATCTTCTCGTCTTTGGTCGCGGCGCGAAAAGGAGTAGATTATCCCTAGCGTGGAAGAAATATTGTCTTCTATTGAGTCTCTTTCGAGGGAAGAATTCGCCAGAGTGAGGGAGTGGTTTTATGAGCTAGATTGGGAAAGGTGGGACAGGGAGATTGAAGAAGACTCAAAGTCGGGAAAACTAGATTTTCTGGTGAAAGAGGCTCTTACTGAAAAAGCGGAGGGGAAATTGAAGGTTGGCAACTTTTGGTCGGTTCGAGTGGGGATTAACCATAGAGCTCTTGCGGTCAAAGAGGGCCAGGATTTCATTTGGGTTTGAAGCGGCCTGCCTGTGCGTTGCCTGTCTGCCGTCCCAACGGGACAGGCAGGCACACACAATGGTACCGTCGGACCGTACCGCTACCGCTCGGTCATACACTGCAGTGTAAATGATCTGATCTCCCGGGTCTTCAGGATCATTGAGGATAAGTGGAGGCGCATCTCAGTACCTCTTATGCCCTCCTCTCCAAACGGCCGTTCACTATGTCGAATATCCAGATGGGCGCTTAGGTCTTGACTTGGGCCACCCTCTTTCCTATAGTCGCCAGCAAAGCAACATTATTCATACTATTATCCCTGAAATTATTAGCAGGCTCACTAAAAAGGGGGGGGGAAATTTCATGCCACGGCGCGACGACATCAAAAAGGTCATGATCATCAGTTCTGGCCCCATTATTATCGGGCAGGCTTGCGAGTTTGACTACTCTGGAACCCAGGCATGCAAGGCCCTCCGCAA
>DQZA01000317.1 GCA_011042035.1 Desulfobacteraceae bacterium | reverse complement strand
TGGATAGGGAGAGGCTTTCGTGGTCTCACACCCAGCAGACCTTTATAGTAACAAACGGAGGGGACACAGAACAATTAATTCCAGTTGATAGTGAAGGTGCTTTCCCCTCCACTGTAATCTACCCACATTTGGGATTGAAGTTGAGGTTTTCTGGGCTTAAGTCAAACCATGGTTTCATATATGCAAGTCATGTGGATGTAAGTTACCCAGAAAAAGAAAGCGAAATGCAAATCACCATAAAGGAAATAATTTTCAATAAAGAAATTGATCCGGGCCTCTTCAATTAGCCCCAAACCTGCCCCCCCTCATGCAAACATAACCTGGTGGAATTCTCCTGTTTCGAGGTCTGTCCTCAAGAGCCGATTTCGCATTGGCTCACCCTTTCCCAGCAATATTTTTAAAACTTCCATGGCCTGAAGTGTTGCCACTAGTGCTGCCGTAACCGCTGGGACTCCTAATACCATCTCAGGGGTCCTCCTTGCCTTATTCCACTCTGCCGGATCCCCATACACGAGGACTAGCCCCGGATCCTCGGGATAAATGGTCATCAGTTGTCCTTCAAAACCGGCAATCCCTGCATGGACCATAGGGATACCCAGTTGCTTGGCAGCCCTCTCTATAACAAAACGATCTGGGACACTATCCAAGGCATCAACCACCACCTCGGCTCCCCCTAAAAGGGATTCTGCATTAGCAGATGTAAGCCTGGTCTCGTGCGCCAAAACCTCCACTGCAGGGTTTATTTCCCATATCTTCTGAGCCGCCTCCAAGGCCTTCGGCTTTCCAAGGCCTGGAGTCGTACAAAGTGCCTGGCGATTGAGGTTGCTTTCATCAAATTTGTCTACGTCTATTACCATCAAGCGACCTATGCCCGTGCGAGCCAAAAGCACTATTACTTGACCGCCAAGGCCTCCAGCCCCCACCACCGCAACAGTGGATTCAGCCAGCCTCAGTTGATCCTTGCAAGAAATTATCCCGCCATTTCGAATGTAGCGGTAGGGAATAATATCATTCATGAGCGCCACCCTGTAAATTTCCCCCAAATCAGCACCCGTCTTCTCTGCAAGGCCCTGAGCCCTTTCTTCATACAGGACCCTGACTTCATTGCCTGCCAGGGTCAGGATCTCATCTGAAAGCCCTTTAACCATCTCTCGGAGTTCCGGGACCATCTACGCTCCTTTTTTGACACGTTTTTCGAACTCTTTTCTCTTGGTATTTTCCCTTAGCATCCCCAAAAAGACCCTGTATGGTCCAGGGGTTCCAAAGGGAAAAAGACCAATGCGATCACCTGGGTACACCATGTCATATATGTTTATGACTTTCCCGTTTCTAAAAACCGCTTCAACCATGTTCACCGGGATTCCTAGTTTTTCTACCACCTTCACCGCGGGAATACCCCCCGGCGCCATATCCACCTCCTGCTCGTAGTCCATGCCCTGTTTATCCAATATGGTCCGCAAGGCCCCAAAGACCTTCACATGCGCGTTTCCCATCTCTTATCCCCCTCCCACGGCGGGAAATAATCCTATTCTTTCTTCTCCCTCCAATTCCGTGTCTAGACTCACCTTTAACCCGTTTACCATGGCGATCTTAATCTCTTTCTCGGGAATGCCCAACATCTTGACTAATTGCCCGAGGCTTGTACCCTTGGGTACTGGCACCTCCATACCCTTTGTGGGATCATAATCCTGGACATATCTTCTCAAAGTTGAGCTCAAAATGACTTTGACGGGCATGGTTCCCCTCGCACAATTGGCAATGTCAAAGGATGTGTATCAGTAATCTCGATCCTATCATGGCCTCAGTTCCTGTACATAGGACCGAGAACCTTTGGCTTAACTGGCCCTCTGAAAACCCATCCTGGCTTTTTGGATCATCAATGCCACTGAATAGAAAAGCAACCCTAAGAAAAAGAAATAATACTTACTGTTGCCGGTCACATGAAACAAGTGGGCCACGGCGCCCGGATTCAATAGTGTAAAAGCTGTGGCCAAGAAGAAGGGGATATCGTACCACTTGTTCTTGGTAAGTCCCCATCCCTGGGCAAAGCATTCAAAGGCTGACATACCCACCAATGCCATCACAAAGATCATCAGGGCCTTCAACCAGGACGTAACACCGTGGAGAATCAGTTCTGGATTAAACATGAACATGAATGCAATGAAGGAGGTACGTATGTCGTAAAGGAAACCCTGTACTCCCGTGGGAATAGGTTCTGACCTGGCAATGGCAGACGCAGCGTAGGCCGCAAGCCCCACGGGTGGCGTGTCATCGGCCAGTATCCCAAAGTAAAAGCAAAATAGGTGGGCTGCCATCAATGGTACTATGAAATCGTAAATTTCCCCCACCTCCACTAGAACAGGGGCAGTAAGGGAGGCCATCACGATATACGTTGCAGTTGTAGGCAATCCCATGCCTATCATAAGACTTGCAAAGGCAGTAATTAACAATAGGACAAAGAAGTTTCCCCCAGATATATACTCCACCACCGCAGAGATCATACCTCCGATCCCCATGTTCACCACTGCCACTATTATTCCTGCTGATGCACAAGCCAGGGCAACAGCCAGCATGTTTCTGGAGCCCTGAACAGTGCCGTCCTTTAGAATCACCAAGGTTTTCTTGATACCTGAAGCTATGCCCCTTTTTTCTTGAATGGCATTGCGGATCTCCTGGTAGAATATGACTGCCAGCAAAACCAGAATAGAGCGAAAAGCGCTCAGTTCAGGTGAATGACGGAAGTAAATGAGTTCCACCAGCAACACCGCAACCGGTATCAGGTAATGGAGCCCGGTCTTGAGTGTTGCAAAGAATCTTGGGACCAGTTCCGGGGGAAGGCCTTCTATTCCGTGTTTAGAGGCCTCCAGGTGGGTGATGCAAAACAGTCCAAAATAGGATGCGAAAGCCGGTATTGCGGCAGCCTTTATTACATCTACATAAGGTACATTAACATATTCTGCAATAATGAAGGCAGCCGCCCCCATAATGGGCGGCATAAGCTGCCCGTCGGTACTTGCCGCAACCTCAACTGCGGCGGCCTTTTTTGGTGGGTACCCGATCCTTTTCATGAGAGGTATCGTAAAATTTCCTGTGGTAACGATATTCGCAATACTTGAGCCTGACACCAACCCGGTGGCAGCGCTCGCCACCACGGAGGCCTTTGCAGCCCCTCCCTTGTAACGGCCCAGCAGGGACAGGGCCAGTTTTGTAAAAAAATCTCCAGCCCCCGCCTGGTTCAATATGGCCCCCAGCAGAACAAACAAATAGACGATGGCAGAAGAAACCCCCAGGGGTATCCCGTAGATTCCCTCTGTTGATAAGGTCACGTTACTCATGTACTTGGTAAGGCTGACCCCTTTATAGGCAAGAACATCCGGAAGGTATGGCCCTAGAAAGGCATACACGGTAAAGAGAATGGCTATCACGGACAATGCCGGCCCTATCATCCTGCGGGTGGCCTCTAAAAGCAGGACAACAAGTATAACCCCAGACACAATATCCCTGGTTATGGGGATACCTGCCCTCATGGCAATGCCTTCATAATCAATGGCAAGATAAAGGGCAGTGAGAACACCTATAATAGCGCAAATGTAATCCAGAACAGGTATTCTGTCCCTCGCAGCAAGCCACTGAAGCCTGGGACGGGATGTAATAAAAATCGGCCTCACCAAGAACAACAACCCCATTGCAAAGGCAAGGTGAATAGCCCTTTCCGTGGTTTGATCAACTATGATGACACTTGGAAGAGCAAGCTGATAAAGGGCCCAGGCGATACATATGCCCGTTACCAGGTATCTTTCAAAGGGCCTGAAGTTCCTAAGCTCACCAGTTTCCCTGCGTAAAATCTCCTCGGCTGTTTCCTCTCGCTCTTTCCTTCCGGATCCAGATGCCATTGCCTTTCCCCCGTAAAAATCACTTGAAAACATTGCAAAGGTGTGCAAGGATTTTCGCGTCTGTCCCAATTGTTAATTTACCTTTAGCGAAGAAAGGAGGCTGCCATGTTTAGGATCGTTAGAGTAAACATGTCCGATCTATCTGTCAAGGCTGAGGAAATTCCAAAAGAGTACGAGGGGCTCGGGGGACGTGGGCTGACCTCTGCAATAGTCGCAAAGGAAGTGCCTCCCACATGTTCTCCCATTGGGCCCAATAATAAATTGGTATTTGCCCCAGGTTTGCTGGGGGGTACAAACTGCGCCAACTCAGGGCGAATTTCTGTAGGGGCGAAAAGCCCGCTGACTGGTACCATAAAGGAGGCAAATTCAGGTGGTCAGCCTGGCCAGTACCTTGCAAAGCTAGGAATAGCGGCCATAGTAGTCGAAGGGCTTCCAAAAGAAGATCGCCTTTACAAGCTATATATAGGTAAAGACAAGTTTGAGCTTTCCCCTGCAGATGATCTCAAGGGACTGGGCAACTATGCCGTTGTGGATAAACTCAAAGAACAGTTTGGGGAAAAGGTAGGGTTTGCCAGTATTGGACAGGCAGGCGAGTGGAAAATGGCTGCAGCAAGCGTGGCCTTTACTGACCGCGAGTTACGGCCAACTAGGCATGCGGGCCGCGGTGGGCTTGGCGCTGTCATGGGTTCAAAGGGCCTCAAGGCCATTATAATTGACCCCTCTGAAGGAGAGATGGCCCCTATCCAAGACAACGATGCCTTTAAGGATGCGGCAAAACGATTTGTAAACGCACTGAAGGAGCACCCTGTGACCAGCCAGGGCCTCACAAACTATGGGACTGATATACTTATCAATGTCATCAACGAGGCCGGAGGACTTCCCACCAGGAATTTCAGCTCCGGACAGTTCGAAGGCGCGGAAAAGGTGGCGGGGGAGACCCTAAACAAGATCACGCAGGAACGAAAAGGGGTTGTGAGTCACGGATGCATGACTGGATGTGTCATACGTTGTAGCGGGATCTTCAACAATGAGAAGGGTGAGTATGTCTCCAAGTGGCCCGAGTATGAAACCGTATGGGCATGGGGCCCCAATTGCGGTATTGATGACCTGGATGCCATTGCAAGGATCGACAGGGCATGCGACGACTTTGGGTTAGATACCATTGAAATGGGGAACTCCATTGCGGTTGCCATGGAAGCAGGCATTAAGCAATTTGGAGATGTAGCAGGAGCAGAGGAACTCATCGCTGAGGTGGGTAAGGGCACGCCTCTGGGTAGAATCCTTGGTGGTGGTGCGGCAGTAGTGGGTAAAACCTTTGGTGTAAGAAGAGTGCCAGTGGTAAAGAACCAGGCGCTTCCGGCTTACGATCCCAGGGCCATCAAGGGAATTGGCGTGACCTATGCTACCTCCACCATGGGAGCCGATCACACAGCGGGATATGCTGTGGCGACAAATATTATGAAGGTGGGCGGCGATGTGGATCCCCTCAAGCCGGAGGGTCAAGTGGAGCTGTCCAGAAATCTGCAAATCTCAACCGCCTTGATAGACAGCCTTGGCCTTTGCCTATTTGTGGCCTTCCCTGTGATGGATATACCCGATGCCTTTACCGCCGTGGTTGACATGGTAAATGCCAAGTATGGTCTCTCCCTTACGGCAGATGATGCGGCGGCCCTTGGACAAAAGGTCCTCAAGCTTGAAAGGGAATTTAATGAAAAGGCTGGGTTTACCCCGGCGGACGACAGGCTTCCCGAGTTTTTCAAGATAGAAAAACTCCCACCCCACAACCAGGTATTTGACGTACCCGATGGGGAGCTTGATACAGTCTTCAACTTTTAATGGATTTTAGCCATATGCCTCTTAAGCCCCTCGGGGCCCTTAGTTGGGTTCAAGGGGCTTTTTGATGGAGTATTAGGATGGTATCACTGCTGGATTACGGGGCAGGTAATGTACGGAGCGTGGTCAATGCCATAAAGAGTCTTGGTCACGATGTAAAATTCATTAACACCCCGGAGGATATCGCAGAGGCCGACCAAATAGTTTTCCCAGGTGTTGGGAACTTTGGACAGATCATGAAGAACCTGGCTGAAAAAGGATTTGTCGAGCCTCTTCGGGAATACATCCTTGCAGATCGCCCATTTTTCGGTATCTGCCTTGGCCTCCAGGTCCTCTTCGAGGGCAGCGAGGAAGCCCC
>DQZA01000217.1 GCA_011042035.1 Desulfobacteraceae bacterium | reverse complement strand
GTAATAGTAGTTTCTGAGGAAAGGGGCACGGTATCAGTAATGCATGGTGGAGAGGAGTCAAGGATTTCCGACCATGTTCAACTGGGTCGCATGTTAAGAGAGACAACCACTCCTGTTGCTGCTTCACAGGGCCTAAGTGATAAGCTGGTAAGTATGGTCAGAAGACGCTACAGGTTGAAGCTTGCCGCCTTTGGCTTTGTGAGCGTATTTTGGCTCATGCTTGCTGGGCAGCAGAATTTCGAGGTGTCCTTGACCGTCCCCGTAGAATTGCGCAATGTTCCGGCTAACTTGCAGATTGTGGAACCCATCAATCCGATGCTTAACATAAAATGCAGGGGGCTGCGAAAGGATGCCAGTACCCTAAATCCTGATAATGTCAGGGCTGAGCTAGATCTCGGCCTAGCGAAATGGGGAAGGAGGACATTCCGCGTCACTCGCGACCAGATTCTGCTTCCCACAGACAGGGTTTCAATAGTGAGAATAGAACCTACCCAGTTGAAATTCAGATTCGCGGAGATTACCTCCACTGAGAAACCCGGAAAGAGCAGACAGTAGATGGCAAAGGGTTACAGAAAAATTAATCACTTGGCTATCGTGGGCTTCTTGCTGCCATTTGTTGCGAACGCAGTGGTGGCCATCCTGGTGGTTGTGGTGAAAAAGGATTTCTCCAGGTTAAAGTTTCTTCTCCCCTATTTTAGCGTCGTACCCTTGATCCTCTGCTGTGGTGTTTTTTGTTCCATTCGGTCCATTCCCCTCATCGAAGAGCGAAACGACAAGGATTATGCCTACTCGGGCCTCGTATTAAATATCTTTTTCCTGGTTATCTACGGTATTTCACTGCTGTATTTCCTCGGATTTACCTTCTAATTTTTCTTTATAAAAAAGCTCTTTTTTCTTGACATGGAGGGGATTTTTTCCTAAAAGTGTCACAAAGTGACTTAAAGTGGCGCATAGTGGTAAAAAAGGGGCTGTCAGGTGTTCAGAGGGCGATCGAAACACACGCTTGATGCAAAAGGTCGTCTAGCAATTCCCACACGATTCAGGGACGTTCTCGACCGCAGAGGGGAGGATACCCTGGTAGTCACTAACCACGATAACTGTCTCTGGGTATACGCCAGAGAGGACTGGCTCAAAATAGAGCAAAAGGCCATGGAACTGCCCGAATTTGATCTGGATGTGAATACATACCTTCGATATTTCATTTCAGGGGCAAAGGAATGCCCTCTCAAGCAAAATAGAATCACTATCCCCCCTGACCTGCGGCAAATTGCTGGGTTGGATCGAGAAGTGATGGTAGTGGGGCAGTTAAAAAGGTTTGAGATTTGGGACAAGGGCAAGTGGGAGGAGGCATTTCAAAAGGCTAAAGAACATTTTCCAAAGGCTAGCCAGTCGCTAAGGGAGTTCGGCATATAAAGGAATTGGCCTTGGGGCATTATCACGAACCGGTGCTGCTCAACGAGGTTTTGATCGCTCTAGCCGTCAAAAAGGAGGGTGTGTATGTAGATGCGACCCTGGGGACTGGAGGTCACAGTGTGGCCATAGGGGGACAACTCGGCGACAATGGGTTGTTGATAGGGCTAGACGTTGATACTGGAGCAATTGAGCTGGCAAATGAAAGACTGAAGGCTCTTAAGTGCCGCTACAAGGTGTTTAATAGAAGTTATGTGGAGTTGGATTCGGTGCTGGTTGATTGTGGAATCGACTGCGCCGATGGCATATTACTCGACCTTGGAATGTCCTCATTCCAATTGGAGGGTTCAGGGAGGGGCTTTAGTTTTTTACGTGACGAACCCCTTGATATGAGGATGAACCCCGTGGCCAAGGGGCCCAGTGCAGCCGATTTGGTAAACACCCTTAGAGAAGATGAACTCGAGGATCTGCTCAGACGCTATGGTGAAGAAAGGCGAGCAAAGCGTATATCCAGGGCAATTATTCGAGCTCGTAGCAAGACCCCCATTCAGACTTCCTTACAGCTTGCATCTCTCGTGAGTGCCGTCTGTCCTCGACCTAAAGGGGGTATGCTAAAGCATCCAGCAACTCGTACATTTCAAGCTCTCAGAATTGCTGTAAACAGGGAATTGGAAAACCTGCAAGCGTTCCTTAAAAAGGCGCCCGATTTTTTCGGCCCTGGAGGTAGGTTAGTGATCCTCTCCTATCATTCGGTAGAGGATAGGATAGTAAAGCAGGCCATGGTGTCATGGGAAAAGGGCTGCACATGTCCGCCAGATTTCCCTAGGTGTGTCTGTGGGAAGAGACCTGTAATGCGGCGGGTCTACCGAAGGGCAAAGAGGCCTACAGAAGATGAAAAAGCCAGAAACCCAAGATCAAGAAGTGCCATTTTGAGGGCTGCAGAGAGGATTTGACTATGACAGGTACCGAGAGAGTCAACAGTATGGTTAGGTCCCGCAATGCGAGAACAGGCATTAGGATAGTGAATACAAAAAGAAAGAGGAAACCATTGGGACTTTCCGGCAAACAGCTCTTTTTTGTGGTGTTAATGGTTTTTTTCCTTCTGGTAACAGGTATTGGTTTCGTGTGGTCAAACTTTGAGACCACGCAGCTAGGTTATAATATTACCCAATTGAAAAAGGAAGAACTTAGGCTTAGGGATCTAAATAAGAAACTGAGGTTGGAGCTAGCCTACTTGAAATCTCCTCAGAATCTCCATGCCCGTGCCACGCGATGTCTTGGGCTCCGCCAGCCTGCACCAGAGCAGATTGTAGTGTTGCCATGAAGATAAAGGAGAAGAAATGGATACGATTCCGCATAATAGTGGTCGCATTATTTTTTGTATGCGGCTTTGGCACAATAGTGGCTCGGGCCTACCAATTTCAGGTAATAAGGCGGGATCAATTGCGGGCTATGGCCCAATCCGGGTATACTGCTATTGTAAAACTCCCTCCGGACCGTGGCACCATTTATGATCGAAGTGGTCATGAGTTGGCCATCAGCACAGATGTCTCATCGGTTTATGCACACCCCAGACAGATAAAGAATAAACTTAAGATCTCCAGGACTGTTGCCAGGGTACTAGGGATTTCCAGCACAAAGCTTTACAAGAAATTGAGATCGAATCGTTCCTTTGTGTGGGTGAAGAGAAAGATCGATCCTGCTAAGGCCGATGAAATAAGGAAGCTGAAGCTAAAAGGAGTAGGTATTGAGAAAGAAAAAGGACGGTATTATCCCGGTCGAGAATTGGCGGCACAATTGCTGGGCTTTGTGGGTATAGACAACAGAGGGCTTGAGGGTCTTGAGGCCAAGTATGATAAGCTACTTACCGGGCCAGGTAATGAATTGATCCAGATGAAAGACGCCCTTGGCCGACCATTCTTTATTCGAAGGGAAAGCTCCGAAAACAAGGCTATCCATAATCTGGTTCTCACCATAGACAAGGATATCCAGTATAGAGCCGAAAGGGCACTGCTAGTTGCTGTAAAAAAGAGCCGGGCGAAGGGAGGCCAGTGTGTTGTGCTGGACCCTTCAACGGGTGAGATCCTGGCAATGGCTGTGGTGCCACGGTTTAATCCAAATATTTTTTCTCGGTACCCTCATGGTTACTGGCGAAACAAAGTAGTCACTGACTGCTTTGAACCTGGTTCCACCATAAAGGCATTCTTGCTTGCAGGGGCGCTAGAAGATGGGGTGCTGTACCCTAACAGTAGGCTCTATTGCGAGATGGGTAAGTACAAGATAGCCGACAGGGTTGTACACGATACTCATAAATATGGCACTTTAACGGTTTCGGATATTGTTGTGCTCTCCAGTAACATAGGCGCTATCAAGATTGGCCAGCAACTAGGTTATGATAGGTTCTACAATTACCTAAGGGGGTTCGGATTCGGAAGCCAAACAGGCATAGATCTTTTGGGGGAGAGAAGCGGGTTTGTAAGGTCACCCAGGGAGGCAAACTCTGTAGATCAGGCGAATACCTTTTTCGGACAAGGGCTCAGCGTCACGGCACTGCAGTTGGCTGTGGCAATGGGATGCATCGCCAACAAGGGCGTGCTGATGAAGCCTTATGTAGTAAAGAAAGTCATGGATGCCCGAGGTCATGCCCTCAAGATAATCAGGCCAAAGGTAATAAGAAGGGTGATCTCTGCGGAAACCGCTAAGAAGGTAACCGCCATACTTGAGAATGTTGTGAGCGAACGCGGTACAGGGCCCCTCGCTGCAATCGCCGGTTATAAGGTAGCAGGAAAAACTGGGACCGCACAAAAAGTGGATGAAAAAAGTGGGCGATATTCAAGAACTAAATATGTAGCGAGTTTTGTAGGATTTGTCCCTGCGGAAAATCCAAGGCTTGTAATTGCTACGGTAATTGACGAGCCAAAGGGGATCCCCTATGGCGGAGTAGTGGCAGCGCCTGTTTTCAGGGAAGTGGGGCAGTGGGCCCTTAATCACCTTAATGTAAATCCCTCGGTAAGGCTTGCAGAAAAAGGGCCAGGGTCAAAAGCCTTTACGAGATTTGAGCAGTGTGATCCTAAATCGACCTTTGCATCAGAGGATCAGAGTGGTTTGGCCAAACAAGTAAGGGAGGGCTTCCTTCCTGACTTCAGAGGTATGGGGATGAGGGAAGTGCTTTGTAAGGCAGTGCGTCTTGGCTTGAAGGTAAGGCTAGAGGGGAGTGGTTTTGCATACAAGCAGAGTCCATCTCCCGGAGCTCCAATCAAACAGGTAAAATATGTGAAGATTATCTTTAGGCCACCTCGGTCTTAAGGAATAGGCTATGGAAAGTGTAAGGAAGGTCCCTTTGGCAGAACTTTTGAGGCAGCTCCCAGGGGCAGAGTTGAAGGGTGAGATGGGGACCAGTGTGTGCGGCATTTCATATGATTCAAGAAAGGTTAAGCCTGGATTTTTGTTTGTGGCCTTGAAGGGTTCGGCCAGTGATGGGCACCTGTATGTTGGGGATGCCATTGAAAAGGGCGCATCATCCTTGGTGGTTCAGGAAGATATTGGCCAAGATCCCTGCATACCGGTTATCAAGGTTCCAGACTCGCGTCGAGCGCTCGCGCGGATTGCCAGCGTCTATTATGAATGGCCTCAGAAAAGGCTACAGCTGATTGGAATAACCGGGACCAACGGCAAGACGACAACGAGTTATATTCTTGAGGCCATCTTAAGGGAGGCGGGCTTGAAGCCTGCCGTGATAGGGACGGTTAATTATCGTTATGAGAGCCTCGTTTGTCCAGCTCCTGTCACCACGCCCGAATCTCTGGATCTCATGAAGGGGCTGAAAAAGGTGGCAGATATGGGGGCAACCCATGCAGTTGTGGAGGTATCGTCCCATGCATTGGATCAGGGGCGGGTGACGGAATGCTTATTCAGGGTGGGGGTCTTTACGAATCTATCGAGAGACCATTTGGACTACCACGGTTCAATGGAGGACTACCTTCAGGCCAAGAGCCTGCTATTCACAGAGCACTTGGAAAGCCGCAATGGCAATGATTCAAAGGCCGTGATCAATATGGATAGTCCTTATGGGAGAAGGCTCGCTCAAATGACCAAGGCCACTGTTGTTAGTTATGGGCTCAACAGGGCATGCGATTTCACTGCGCATAATGTTGTTATAAGCAGGGATGGGCTGAGTGGTAAGCTCGTCTATCCAGGAGGGGAAGAGAGATTTTCTTGCCCCTTAATAGGAAGGTTTAACCTATACAACATCCTGGCGGCGGTGGCCGCGTCATTCTGTCTCGGGGTTCCAATGGAGCTTATTTTGAAAGGGGTCCCAAGTGTGGGGTCGGTACCTGGGCGGCTGGAACCAGTGAAAAACAACTCGGGGATAACGGTCCTGGTAGACTATGCCCACACGCCTGACGCACTTGAGAAGGTGTTGCAAGACCTGAGGTCTGTGGCTCCAAAAAGGATAATCACAGTGTTTGGTTGTGGAGGTGACAGGGACAGGGGCAAGCGGCCCGAGATGGGGCGTATTGCCGTAAGCATGAGCGATTTTGTGGTCATCACGTCAGATAATCCCCGGACTGAAGATCCGCAACTTATAGTCGAGGATATCCTCAAGGGGGCCAAGGAGGTAACTGGAGGGGCTCCTTATATGGTGGAGCTGGACCGGGAAAAGGCTATAGAGGCGGC
>DQZA01000071.1 GCA_011042035.1 Desulfobacteraceae bacterium | reverse complement strand
GCTCGCCATTTCCTCCAATGCTTGCCCAATTGTCTTTGTTACTGCCTTCACCTCTTACCCTCCCCTTCTGCTAACCTGAAATTTGATCCTAGCACGTACGCAAAAACAGAGCAAGAGCCCCTCGCATATCAATAGCCCGTAAAGCGGTGAGCACCTCAGCTCACTTATCGCCTTTCACGTCCTTGCATTTTTGCCTGTATGCCTGTACAAAGAATAATTTTCTCCTTCGGAAATGGATAGCTGTGAGCCTGGTTAATGTCATAAATATTATAGTGATCTTTCCAGGAAGGACCCTCTTCAATGGCCTGAGCTTTCAAGTTGGTCCCGGGGACCGCATTGGCCTGGTGGGGCCAAACGGCTCAGGAAAAACAACCCTCTTAAGGCTTCTCAATGGCGAAATGGAGCCTGAATCTGGTGAGATCGTATTCGCCAAGGGTATCCGCATGGGATATCTCCCCCAAGATATCCACGAGACATCCGCAGGCAATCTCATTGACTCTGTGATTTATTCTATCCCTGGCCGCAAGGAGTTGGAGCAAAAGGTCCAGACCCTAGAAGCCTGTCTGGAGAAGCATATGGATCAGGAAGAAGTTCTAAACCTGACCCACCAGCTGGCTGAGGTCCACCAGCAACTTGCTGGACTGGATCAATCATACCCCCAATATGAGGCCCAGAAAATCCTCCTTGGTCTCGGATTCAAGGAGGAAGAATTCTCAAGGCCCATATCATCACTGAGTGGTGGCTGGAAAATGAGGGCAGCACTTGCCCGCCTTTTGTACCAAAAGCCTGATCTCTTACTCCTGGACGAGCCCACCAACCACCTTGACGTTCCATCAGTGAAGTGGCTCGAGGAGTATCTTTCTGGATTTCGTGGCGCCCTTGTGCTGGTATCTCACGATCGAGACTTCTTGAACAGACAAGTGAACCGCACAATCGGGTTCGAACCTGAAGGAGTGCGCATATATACCGGCAACTATGATCAATATCTAAAGGCAAGGGAAGAAGAAAGGCGGGTGCTAGAGGCAAGGGCAAAAAATCAGGAGCAAAAAATCAAGGAGGCCCAGCGATTCGTAGAAAGGTTTAAGGCAAAGTCCTCAAAGGCGCGGCAAGCACAGAGCAAGATAAAGCTCATAAAGAAAATGGAACTCATCAAGACATTCAAGAAAGAAAAGACTATTCATTTTG
Organism: Desulfobacteraceae bacterium; assembly: GCA_011042035.1. Lineage (GTDB taxonomy): Bacteria > Desulfobacterota > DSM-4660 > Desulfatiglandales > Desulfatiglandaceae > B111-G9. The sequence goes on along the minus strand of DQZA01000071.1, from coordinate 4,921 downwards.
AATTCCCCCCTGTTGAACGAAGCGGCAGAGTTGTGTTCACCCTTGAAGATGTAAGCAAGGGGTTTGGCAGCCAACCCCTTTATTCCGAAGTGAACCTTTCTGTTATCAGAGGAGATAGAATCGCGGTAATAGGGCCAAATGGATGTGGCAAAACCACGCTCCTTAAATTGCTTGCCGGTGAACTGGAGCCAGACCGAGGTAGAATCAGGATTGGCCACGGTGTCAATATAGCCTACTTTTCCCAGCATCACTCAGAGATGCTCAGGGATGACAGAACCGTCCTGGAAGAGGTCACCCAATCTGCGCCCGAAAAGACAGTGGGGTTCATCAGAAATGTCTGCGGCGCGTTCTTGTTCTCTGGTAAAGATGTGGAAAAGCCAGTTGGGATTCTTTCAGGGGGTGAAAGGGCACGGGTGCTTCTGGCCAAACTCCTGGTCAACCCTGGCAACGTGATGATCATGGACGAGCCAACCAATCATCTGGATATCGTGTCGTCCGAAACACTGATTGAGTCTCTACAAAAGTATGAAGGAACCTTGATTTTTGTCTCGCACAACACCTCCTTCATCAACCGCCTCGCCACAAAGATATGGGATGTATCTGGCCACACAATCATAGAATATCCAGGGAACCTCAAAGAGTATTATGACCACCTCGCCCAAAGGGCCCCGAGACAGGAAACAGAGGACCGTGGCGAAAATAGCCCCCAGGACCCTTCCCGGGTAGCTCAACCACCCACAAAGAAGCGAAAAAGCAAGAAAGAATTAAAGCGAGAAAGGGCTGAAAGAAGGAGACAAATACAAGAGACCCTGAACCCCATTGAGACAGCCATAAGCCAACTGGAAGAAAGCATCTCTGCACTGGAAAAAGAAAAGGAACAATTGGAGAAAGACCTTTCTAATCCCGACCTCTTTAAGGACTCGGAGAAGGGCCCAGCCCTTGCGCAGCAATATAAAGAAGTCAAGGATAACCTTGACAACTTGCTCTATCAATGGGAAGAAAAACAAGAACAACTTGAAAGGGTGAAGAGAAATTTGGGCATAAATGAAAAGGGATAAGTTATGAGAATAGAAGAAAAGCACAAGCCTCTTTTGAGGGAACTGGGACTCACCGATGAGGACTTTGAGAAATTTGATGGAAAATTCGTGAACTATGAATACGACGAGGAAAAGGGGGTTCGCATATATGACCCCTATTACACCACCTCGTACAATGAATACATTGGGGTTGATGGTTGGAGTGCCTGGAGTAGCGAAAAAGACACCTTCATGTCCGATATCCTAAAGGGAGCCCAAGAAAAGGCCAAACTTGCAGAGCAAAAAAGCGAGGGTCCAGCACAGGATGAAATTGCCGAAGCCCTAAAGAAAAAATTTGGGCACAAGGCCGAAGAGGAAAAGGAATAGGGAAGCTGAGGCCGAACGGGGCCCAACGCGGCTAAGCCTATCTCTTTGCCATTACTTTGCCTCAATATTCTGACCTTGCCCTTCAAGATCTTATAAATGGAGAGGCCGTAATCCCCTTGTCTGTGCTACCACGTCTTTTACCCAAGGCCCCTTACCTCAATTATAAATTTCCCTGAAAACCCGGTCGAGATATGGTAAATTGGACTTGAAATCCTAACAAAACGAAGTTCCCATAAAAGCCACATGACTCTAAAAGAATTCATAGAATTTCTAAGGCAGCATCCTGACTTTGAGCGCTCAATCGTTCACTACCGCTTTGTCCCGCCAAAGCCCCCCGGGTATGGCACCCTCCCCAGCCTATCCCCTTGCACCCTTGAAGTTCTAAAGGGCCTTGGCATAAGCAGGCTATACAGTCACCAGGTAACCGCCGTGGAATTAATGCGTCAGGGCAAAAACGTGGTAGTTGCCACCCCGACTGCCAGCGGTAAATCTCTCATCTATAATATCGTGGTTTTTGAAGAAATCATGAAGGAAAATAACTCAAAGGCCCTTTATTTATTCCCCCTTAAGGCCCTTGAGCAGGATCAAATGAAGAATCTGCAGCCCTGGTTACAGGGAAATCCACAGTCCATTCTCTCGGCCGAAATTTATGATGGTGATACCACTCCTTACAGGAGGAAAAAGATACGTGACAACATCCCTCATATCCTGTTTAGTAATCCCGATATGCTCCACAGAGGCATACTGGCCTACCATGCCCAGTGGAAGCCGCTTCTGGCCAACCTCCGCCTCGTGGTGCTGGACGAAGTTCACACGTACCGGGGCATCTTTGGTTCTCATGTAAACCAGATATTGAGAAGGCTAAAACGCCTTTGCCTGAAGTACGGCTCCTCGCCAAAATTTATCCTTTTATCTGCGACGGTGGCCAATCCCCAAGAGTTCGGACAAAAATTGATCGGGGAAGACCTGGAGGTTGTAACTGATACTGGCTCTCCAAGGGCAGCGCAACACTTTCTTTTTATCAATCCTGCCCTTAGTGCCAATTTTTCAGCAGCAAGGCTTTTTCTTTATTGTATTGAAAATGGGCTGCGTACCATCGCCTTCACCCAGTCTCGAAAGGTCACGGAACTTATCCATCTTTGGGTGTCACAACTTTCCCCCAGACTCAGACAGAAGGTCAGTTCATACAGAGCCGGATTTATGCCCAGGGAACGCCGCGAGATCGAAAGGAAACTGGCCACAGGCGAGCTTCTGGGCGTTGTCTCCACTAGTGCTCTGGAGATGGGGATAGACATTGGATACCTGGATGTATGCCTACTGGTGGGATACCCGGGCACCATAATTAATACATGGCAGAGGGGCGGCAGAGTGGGAAGATCAGGCCGGGAATCCCTCGTGATCCTTGTTGCCAAGCCAGACGCCCTGGACCAGTACTTCATGAAGCATCCAGAAGAGCTTTTTGAACGATCCTACGAGGCGGCCATCCTGGATCCCGGCAACTCCTATGTCATGGATTCTCACCTGCCTTGTGCCGCTGCAGAAGAGCCCTTAACGTTGCATGACAAGGGCTTCTGGGGTGAATCCTTTGAAGACCGCCTAAGGTTTCTAGAGCAAAAGGGAATATTGCTTCGCACCGCAGAGGGGGACCCTGTGTGGTTTGCCGCAAAGCGCCGCCCTCATCTCGACGTGGATATACGATCCACAGGCGAGACCTACACCATATTCGAGAAAGATTCGGGCCAAGCCATAGGGACGATAGACGGAATTCGGGCCTTCAAGGAGTGCCATCCTGGTGCCGTTTATCTCCACATGGCCAGGCAGTACCACGTGAACGAACTCCTCGTGGATAAAAAAGACATTATTGTAGAACGCGCCAAGCTCAACTATTTCACCCGGGCCTTGAGTGAAAAGGAAACAGAAATACTGGAAATATCCCGCACCAGACCCGAAGGCCAATTTTTGGTGAAAGAGGGGCACCTCAAGGTCACTGAGAGGATTACCGGTTATGAAAAGCGGGCACTACCTGGCCAGGAGTTAATGGGAGTATTTCCCCTGGATCTCCCTCCAGAGGTCTTTGAGACAACTGGTTTTTGGATTGAAATAGAGCCAGAGATAGAGGCCTTTGTCGAAAAAGAGGGACATCATTTCATGGGCTCAATTCACGCAATCGAACACGCTGCCATCGGAATATTTCCCTTATTTGCCCTTTGTGACCGAAACGACGTGGGAGGTATCTCCTACCCTCATCATCCCCAAGTTGGAAAAAGTGCCATATTTATTTACGACGGCTACCCTGGTGGCGTGGGCCTGGCAAGCAGGGGGTTCGAGGTGATTTCGGAGCTCCTACAAAAAACCCTTGACCTTGTAAAGGGGTGCGAATGCGAGGACGGGTGCCCATCGTGCATCCACTCGCCCAAGTGTGGATCCGGTAATAAGCCCCTTGATAAGGGGGGTGCTGTAAAACTCCTCGAGGCCCTCCTGGGCCATATTCCGCTGAGCGAAATAACAGAGAACACGGAAGAGCAAGAGCCCGATACCGAGGTACACTGTGAAGAAACTCAGGCAGTAGTCGATGGCGGCCCCCGCATAATCTTTATGGATCTTGAGACCCAAAGGAGTGCAGATGAAGTGGGAGGATGGCACAAGGCACATCTAATGAGGGTTTCTGTGGCCGTAACATATGATACTGCTTCGGGGGAGTTCAAAACCTTCACTGAAAAGGAAATTGACGGACTCCTTAGACTGCTTGCCGAAGCAGACCTTGTGGTGGGCTTTAATATAAACAGGTTTGATTACCATGTATTGAGGGCCTATGATACCAAGAACCTGGCACAAATACCCACCTTTGACATCCTGGATGATATAAAGAAAAGGCTGGGTTTTAGACTGAGCCTTGACCATCTTGCCGAGGAAACCCTTGGGAGGAAAAAGACTGGCCACGGCCTTCAGGCCATAGAGTGGTTTCGAAATGGAGAAATTGAGAAATTGCACAGTTATTGTAAGGAAGACGTGGCCATAACCAGGGACTTATTTGAGTACGGGATCAATAATGGCTTCTTGATCTACAGGCAAAAAACACATGGCCGCAGGGTTCGTCTGCCCGTTGATTGGAAAGTGGAAAAGATTATCCAAGGGGCCAAGAAAGACTGCAAGGAGCATTAAATATGGGCGAAAAAGCCTTTGATTGCAAGATGTGCGGTGAGTGTTGCTATGGAGAAGGCGGCATATACTTACTGGAAGGAGAGGCAGAGAGGATAAGCAGGTTCCTCAAACTTGATCTTGAAGAATTTTCCAGAGAATATTGCGAACGAAAACACGGCAAGACCTATTTGAGAACCGGGATCAATGGCTATTGCATTTTTTATGATCATGAAAATGCATGCCTCATTCATCCGGTAAAACCAAAACGATGCCTGGATTGGCCATTTTATCCGGCTAATATGCGGGACCCAGAGACCTTGGAAATGGCCAAGGAGGCCTGCCCGGGTATAAATCCAGATTGCTCGTTTGAGGAGTTT
>DQZA01000119.1 GCA_011042035.1 Desulfobacteraceae bacterium | reverse complement strand
GATGGTGAGGTGGGAGAGCTTTTTTACAGGACTCCCATGCTTTTCAAAGAATACCTTAAGGAGCCTGAGAAGACCAAAGAGGCCTTTTTCGGCGAGTGGTCCTCTGCCGGCGACATGGTGAGGCGTGATGAAGATGGCTATTATGTACTGGTGGACCGCAAGGCAAATATGATTATTACAGGTGGAGAGAATGTTTATCCCTCTGAAGTGGAGGGGGTTGTGGGAGCCCACCCTGCCATAAAGGATATCGCCGTAATAGGTGTGCCAGACGAGAAGTGGGGTGAGGCGGTAAAGGCAGTTGCAGTACTGCACGAGGGCTATGAGGCCAGTGCGGAGCTGGAGAAGGAGATTCTGGAGTGGACAAAGGGCAAGCTGGCCGGATACAAAAGGCCAAAGAGCATAGATTTTATCAGGGATGAGGAAATGCCCAGGACACCAACTGGGAAAATCTTGCACAGGGTATTGAGAGAAAGATATGGTAAGTGGAGTGAGGCAAGGTAAAGCCTGTAATTTTGGCAGAAAGATAGCCTTTGAGGCTAAATTTTAATAGTGGGAGGAGGTTGATATGTTGAACAAGGCATTTATTCCGTACAAAGGTTACTACTGTACCCCGTTTTCTCGTTGGCAGGGAAGTTTGGCAAATGAGAATTCGATTGTGCTGGGTGCAAACACGGCTGCAAGGTGGTTCAAGGAAAAGGGTTGGGATCCCAAGATGATCGAATATCTCATCGTCGGGATTACCATAGGACAACACCATATCTTTTACGCAAGCCCTTGGGCAGCCGCTATGATGGGCGCTGACCATATACCTGGAGTGACCATTAGCCAGGCATGCACCACTTCTACAACCTGCCTTTACAATGCTGCCGTAGGTATTGAGACAGGGATGTATGAATTGCCCTTCGTTCTTGCCACTGACAGGTGCTCTAATGGCCCTCATACGGTTTGGCCCAATCCCATGGGCCCAGGTGGCGAGGTAGATTCAGAAAATTGGATGATGGACAATTTTAATCTTGATCCCTGGGGTGGAACGGCCATGATCCAAACGGCAGAAAACGTGGCAAAAGAGGCCGGAATCACCAGGGAAGAATGTGATGAGCTGACGCTGAGACGTTATGAGCAATACAAGATGTCTTTGGAAAATGACAGGGAATTTCAGAAACGTTACATGTTTCCCGCAGAGGTAAAGGTGTCCAAGAAGAAGACCCTTCTCGTAGAAGAAGATGAAGGTATTTATCCAACAACTGCCGAGGGATTGGCAGCCTTGAAACCTGTCATCCCTGGTGGTGTTCACACCTTTGGGTCCCAAACACATCCGGCAGATGGTAACTGCGGTGTTTTGGTGACCACCAGAGAGAAGGCCAAGGAGCTTAGCGCCGACCCGTCCATAGAAATTCAGATCGTATCCTATGGATATGCGAGGACAAAAAAGGCGCACATGGCTATGGCGGTAGTTCCTGCAGTCAAGATGGCACTTGATAATGCCGGGATCTCCATTAACGATGCAAAGGTAATAAAGACCCACAATCCTTTTGCAGTAAATGACCTTTACATGTGCAAACAATTCGGCATTGATTGGAAAAACATCAATAATTATGGCTCTTCCATTATATTTGGGCATCCCCAGGGCCCCACAGCAGGTCGTTGTATCATTGAAGGAATTGAGGAGATCGTCATGCTTGGCGGTGGCTACTTTGTGTGGGGAGGATGTGCGGCAGGAGATACCGCAGGTGCAATGGTCATAAAGGTAAGCTGAGCTTTAGCAGCTAATTGAAAAACGGGGCGCAGGCAATTGGTTTAATCCTAGTTGCCTGCGTTTTTTTGTGCATCAAAAAAGATGATAGACCCACGAAAAGTCCCGAAACTGTCATGCAGGACTTGATCCGGCATCCACGATGCTCTGAAACTGCTGGATTCCCGCCTCCGCGGGAATGACAAAGAAGTTCATATTTTCTCCCCTTACGGTACCGTCAATAAATATGAGGCATAAAGAAATACGCTGCAATTTTAAAGGGTTATACTTATATGCCAAAAGGGGCAAAAAATCCTTGAAAAAGGGGGTCTGGTTATATAGAGTGCGAGCCGAATTGTAACCGAGTCCTGTGGTCACCCTAAATTCCAGGAACCTCTCATTGCTTCTTGGTTTATTTCACGCATGGCAGCCATACCTCTGATTCTGAGAACGGGATTGTTGAGATGGATATCTTGATTTTGAGTATTGCGACTTTGATTGGGCTGTATATGGCAGCAAATATCGGCTCAAATGACCTCGCCAATGCTATGGGCACCTCAGTAGGCTCGGGAGCCTTGAGCCTCAATCAAGCGGTCGTTATTTCCATTATAGCTAATGCCGCAGGAGCGGTTCTTGCCGGTAGTTACGTGACCAACACCATTAGCAAGGGAATGATTGATCCCACCCTATTTTCGCACTCTCCCAATGACCTGATGCTAGGAATGTTCGCCTCGTTACTATCGGCCGGGATTTGGGTGAATATTGCCACTTACTTTGCATTGCCCGTATCCACTACACATTCCATAGTTGGGGCGGTGATAGGCTTTGGTTTGCTAAGCGTGGGAGCAGGGGCGATCAGTTGGGGCAAAGTAATTTCCATCGCGGCCAGCTGGGTGGTTTCGCCTGTAGCAGGCGCTGTTATAGCTGGAGTCATGTTTTACATGCTGGACAGAGGTATCATGCGTTCAAATGACCCAATAGAAGCCTCCGAGCGTTATGCCCCTTTCCTAATTTTTTTGGTGGTAATAGTCCTGATCCTCTCTTTCATCTTCAAAGGGCTGAAGAATCTTCATCTCCATATTGGCTTTATACAAACTGTCCTTTTTTCAATGCCTGTGGCAGCAGTAGCCGGCATACTGGGCAGGAAATGGATTCGCGGACAGATGAAGCCAAGTTCGACCCCGTTTTTTGCGTCTAAAGACTCGTCTCCGGTTGACCGCTTTTTTTCGCAACTGCAAGTGATGACGGCTTTCTATGTAGCATTTGCCCACGGAGCAAATGATGTAGCCAATGCCGTAGGTCCTTTAGCTGCAATTTTTTCCGTTGTGAAGACAAAAGCAGTCGCACTCAGGGTGGAAGTGCCTCTTTGGATGCTCTTGATAGGTGGCATTGCTGTGGGAGGCGGACTTCTTGTTTTTGGGGCAAGAGTGATGGAAACCATTGGAAAGAACATAACTGAGATAAATCCGTTGCGAGGATTTTGTGCCGAATTTGGTGCGGCCACTACAATATTGATTTGCTCGAGGCTGGGGCTTCCCATCTCCACTACTCATGTGCTTGTGGGGGCTGTGGTTGGGGTAGGTTTTATGAGGGGTATGGGCTCGGTGGATCTCCGCGTTATAAGGAACATAGCATATTCGTGGATAATTACGTTGCCTTTTACAGTGCTATTATGCATGATTCTTTACAAGGCATTGAGTTTTGCCATGGCCTCAATTTTTTGATACAAGTTAAAAATTAGGAAGAAATTAGCCAGGGAGGATTTAATGCGCTTTTTGCTAAGTTCAATGTTTTACAGGTCGCCTTTTGAGAATCTGCAAAGGCATGCTGACAAGGTAAAGGAATGCGCCCAGATGTTCAGAAGGGCTGCAGAGTGTCACATAAAAGATGAATGTGGGGAGTTCGATGCCTTGACAGATGAAGTGGCACGACTTGAGAGTGAGGCGGACGCCATCAAGAGGAACATCCGAAATCACTTGCCCAGGGGCATACTTATGCCCGTAGACAAATTTGAGTTTTTCCAATATCTCGGGGAGCAGGACAAGGTACTGGATGAAGTGGAAGAAGCCCTGTTCTGGCTTTCATTCAGGCCTGCCGGAATTCCCTCTGATATAGTGGAAGATTTTATGGCTCTGGTGGACGCAGCGGTTCCGCCCATCGAGGAACTGTCCCGCCTGGTAAAGATGGCAACAGAGTATTTCAGAAGCGGGTCGGAAAAAAAGCGCGAAAAGATGAAGAGCCTGATTAGGGATATACGTCAGCATGAGAAGGAAGCGGACATTCTGGAGAGGGAATTCAAGGCTAAGGTTTTTACCCTGGTAAAAGACGCATTGACCGTCTATCATCTCATTCACCTGGCAGAAATCGTTGGCAGCATAGCAGATCATGCGCAGAATGCTTCTGACCGGATGAGGGCCATGATAGCACGATAGGTTCCAATGAAGAAAGAAGCACCAAAATGCAAAAGGTGCGGTAAATGCTGCCAGTCATCCTCCCCTGTTTTTCACGTTTCAGACCTACCTCTAGTGGCCAATAACCATATTGATTTGGCATACCTATATACTATCCGCAAAGGTGAATACGTGTGGGATAATATTGAAAGAAAGGGTAAAAAGGCCTCCAAAGAATTTATAAAGATAAGAGAAAGTGAAACTGGGTGCTTTTTTTATGAAGACGAGAAAAAGGCCTGCCGCATTTATGAATACAGACCTGCCCAGTGCAAGGCGCTGTTTTGCGAGGATACAAGAGACTTTTTCAGGGTTTATCGAACTCCAAGGCTAACAAGACAAGATATCGTCAAGGATACTGTTATTAGCAGGCTTGTCGAAGAGCACGACATAAGGTGTTCCTATGAGGAACTGGAGGGGTGGCTTTCAAGGGTCGAAGAATTGGGGGAAAAGGCAGTAGAAGAAATTATCAAGTTGCTAAGGTTTGATTATGAGCTACGGCGTCTTGTGCGGGAAAAACTTAAGGTTAAACCAGAGCACTTGGATTTCCTCTTTGGCAGACCCATGATCAATACTATCAAACATTATGGATTGGAAGTTAAAAGAGAGAAGGATGGATCATTTCTGCTAACCATTGCACAAGATTGCTCCGGGGTAACTGTCCCGTCAAAATGACATTTTTTCTTGCCTTGGAATGCTCAAAAAAAGGGCCCACAACGGGGCCCCTTTTATGCATCTAAGAGAGAATTAGAATAATCCCATTACCTTTCCAGTTTCCACATCCACGTCCACTCGCCTGAAGGCTGGGTTGGAGCTGGTTCCGGGCATCAGGCTGATTGTTCCAGCGCATGGGCAGAGGAACTTGGCCCCAGAGTAAATGAGCACGTCGCGGATGGGCAGCGTCCAGCCCTTGGGTACGCCTTTCAGGGCAGGATCATGGCTCAAGCTGAGATGCGTCTTCACCATCATGGTTGCAAAGTCCTGATATTTAGGATCGGACTCAAGCATCTTGGCCTTGGCCTCTGCCTCCGGAGTCCATGCCACCCCATCTGCGCCATACACTTCCTTAGCAATTGTTTCAACACGCTCCCTGAGAGGCATTTCAAGGGGATACAGGAACTTGAATTCGTTTTCCTCCTCACATGCCTCTTTGACTGCCTCTGCAAACTCGATGGCACCGTCGCCGCCTTTTGCCCAGTGCTCAGATACGGCACAGCGTGCTCCTGCCTCTTCTGCAGCCTTGCGGACCATGGCGATTTCATCCTTTGTGTCCGTATGGAATGCATTGATGCAGACAACAGGGTTGATGCCGGCCTTGCGGATGGTGTTGATGTGATGAACCATGTTGGGGATACCCTTTTCAAGGAGTTCCAGGTTCTCTTTGGTATAGGATTCGTCCAGCGGGATGCCAGCCACGACCTTCGGCCCACCACCGTGCATCTTGAGAGCCCTAATGGTGGTAGTGAGGACAGATACGTGAGGTTTCAAGCCGCTGTAACGACACTTCACGTTCCAGAACTTTTCAAAGCCTATATCAGCACCAAAACCGCTCTCAGTGATGTGGTAATCAAACATCTTGAGACCGATTCGGTCGGCAATGATTGAGGACTGACCCACTGCGATGTTCGCAAAGGGGCCGGCGTGAACCATGCAGGGCTGATACTCCACTGTACACATGAGTGTAGGATTAATGGTATTGCGCATCCATGCTGTCATTGCACCGTCTACTTCCAGGTCTTTGGTATATACTTCCTTGCCGGTTTTATCAAAGGCGAGAGTGATTTCTCCCAGGCGCTTGCGAAGGTCAGCCAGGTCGGTCACAATAGAAAGAATGGCCATAAGCTCAGATGACACCGCAATGCCGAATTTGGATTGCATGGTGAAACCATCATAACGGCCGCCAATGCCAATAATAATGTTTCTTAATGCCTGTGCACAG
>DQZA01000251.1 GCA_011042035.1 Desulfobacteraceae bacterium | reverse complement strand
TTCAGGATAGGCCTTTCTGACCCTGCGAAGCACCTCTATTCCGTCGATCCCCGGCATTCGGAGATCAAGGACCATTACATCGGGAATATCGTCTTCCACTATCCTCAAGGCCTCCTGACCGTTTAGAGCTACATCCGAATTAAGATCCCTCAGCCGAATCCGCTCTGCAAGGGTCCTGACGAAATCCTCCTCGTCGTCCACCAACAATACCTTGATTTCTTCCATTGTCTCCTCCCTTTCTTGGATGTTTTTAGAATCCCTGCTCAGGCCCTGTTGTCCATGGTCCCTATCATGCGCTGGTACCCCTTTCCGCCTGCTCGCATAGTTACTGCATCTGGTACCTGATGCGATTTGAACCGCAAATTCGTCCTCACCAACCTCAGCATAGGTTGCTGCCACCATGATCCTGCTGTACCGCTCAAAAAAGGAGGTCTTATCCTTCCTTTCTTGTTTTTTCGCCTTCCATGCCGCCCTGACTGATTCGGCCAGGGAAGTAAGATCGAGGGGCAGCAAAAAATCGTCAAATGCCCCCAGTTTCATTGCCTCTATGGAGAGGGGAAGCTCATCTTTGGTGTTGATCAGGATGACCTGAGCAAGGGGGCGTTTTCTCTTGATCCATCTTAAGAGTGCTAGCGCTCTCCTCCTCAAGGTAATAACACCGAGCAAGACCACATCAATCCTCTTTTTGGTAAGGATCTTTCTGGCAGCAGAATCACTGGGCGCCACAAAGACCCTGAAACCTTCGCCGTGGAAGTATGAGGAAAGCACGGACATGAGCTCTTTATCTCCTTCAACGATCAAGAGATTTATTCCCATGGATCCACTTGGTTGCCTTGAACATAATGAACCATTAAATCCTTGCCACTACATATTGAAATCGGACCCCCTGAAGTCCCACTTCTTCCAGAAATCTGGAAAAGGATCTTGTTTCACGCGCTTTAACCCCAGGTTCCTTCAGCATTTCCACCGCCATATCGTGGCAGGCAACATCAGTAAATGCTGTGGCTGCAAATACCCTCTGAAGATACTGCTTCAGATCTGCGACCTTCTTGCGCATTCCGTAACCCAGGCCTGAAAGTTCTAGCGCTGTCTCATGCTCGTTCATTTCCGCAAAGGCCACGGCGGAAAATATAGCCCTGTATTTCTCCAGATACCTGGCCATGGCTATCCTCCTTTCTTCTTTTCTGGTTAAAGGTATTTACTACGCCTAACAATAAAGCAAAGGGTGTGCCAAGGGGATTAAAGCAGTTATTTCAATTGGTTAGAAAACGGCAGGAAAATAGCGAACCATTTTGACACAGTTTGCAACACAAAAATAGGACATTATGCAACAAATCGTAACTTTTATGGCAGGCCTATTTCAAGAATTATGCAGGAGTCATTATCAAGGCGGGCCGATCCGTTGACCTTTTCCATGGCCTTCTCCACCGCAGCCCATTGAGGTGTAGAAGCCGCCTGCGTGGAAATATTAGAATCGGTTTGGTTCCTATTCATATCCTCGCAGTTTATTCTAAATCCCACTGCTTTATCATCTTGCCATATGCCCAGTTTGATCCTTGCCCCTGGGGCCAAAATACCAAGACATGTCTCCAGGCAATAATGAAGGGCCATTGATACATAAAAGGGGCTGGTTTCAACCTCTACTTGTTGGGTGGGGCAGGGCGCAAGGACCAGCTCCACCTCCCTTAAGGCAGCCAATCTACGGGATACTGCCACCATCAGAGCCAGCAAATCCGTCAGATCCACCTTCTTCTCTGGGTCATCTGCGAGGTGGGCCAATTTGTTTAATTGGCCCACTAGCCCAACGCCTCGATTTACCTGGTCCTGGATTTTAGAAAGTATTCCCTTGTGCCTTTCCTTTTTGGGCCCCTCTTCGCCTGGTATATCCAGAAGGTCGCCCATTAACCCCGAGGATTCCTGGATGATAGCAAATACATTCCTTATCTCATGGGTCATTGAGGCAGTAAGCCTTGCCAAAAATTCTATCTCATCACCTACAGCGTAACTCATGATTTTCCCTGTTCTTTTGGAGAAAACCTGGAAGATTCTATGGCAGCCCTTATTTTTTTCATTAAGTCCTTGATATCAACTGGCTTGATAAGATAATCAAACGCCCCCAACTCCATACCCTTGATCCCGTCGCCTGTGGATCCATGACCTGTCAGCAATATGACCTGAACCCGGGGATGTGCGGACTTGATGCGCCTTAATACCTCGAATCCTCCAATGCCCGGCATCCTGATATCCAGCACAACCACATCCGGCGGATTGTTTTCAACAGCAGCCAGGGCCCCCTCACCATCCTTTTTCACCTCTGTATCGAAATCGCGTAATGCCAATCTTTCGGCCAGGGTATTGGCAAAATCTTGTTCATCATCAACTATCAAAACCCTTGGCTTTCTTCCCATGTCACCCCTCCATTGTATCCTTGGACTTTAAAGGCAAAAACACGGTTAAGGTTGTCCCAACCGATTCCTGGCTCGCCACATGGATATCCCCGCCCAATTTCTTTACAATACCGTATGTAATGGATAGTCCTAGTCCAGTGCCATATTCCCGCTTTGTAGTGAAAAAAGGCTCAAAGATATGTTCCATGGTCTCCTTGCTCATACCACGCCCATTGTCCTGCACTGATACAGCCACCCTGTCGGGTCCATCCTGCCATGAAGTTATCGTTATGAGGCCTTCTTCCTCCACCGCCTCCAGTGCATTTGTGAGAATGTTCAAAAAAACCTGTTGCAACTGTCCCCTGTCCGAGGATATCCGGGGAAGGTTCTCATCCAACTGCAGCCTGATCTCTACGTTCTTGTAAAGGGCCTCCTTTTCCAGGAAGCCAAGCACCTCTTTTACCACGTCATTGAGCTGCAATTCTTCAAATCGTACCTCCATCCTCTTTGCAAAGCCCAGCAGGCGGTGAGTAATGGTTTTGGTCCTATCCACCGCCTTCAATATATCATCCAAAAGGGTTGAAAATTTTTCCCTGTATTCAAATTCGCCGGAGGTCTCCAGCAAATCCTTCATCAGACCTGCTTTTTCATTTATTATTGCCATAGGATTATTTATTTCATGGGCCACCCCTGCAGCAAGCTTCCCTATGGAGGAGAGCTTGTGGCTGTGCTGCAATTCCCGGAAAGCGGCCTCACGTCTAATGTCCGCCACCTCGATCCGTTTCACTATAAGGTTTGTTAACCTTAATGAAGCAACTATAATTCCCAGTATGCCCAGGAGGAAGACAACCAGCATTTCTCTCTTGAGACTGTACCATGACCTGAGGACCGAGGCGCCGGGCCTGACCACCAAAAGCACATAGTCTGCATGGCTCAATTGCGCATAGGCAACCAGAAGCTCCTCCCCCTTAGGTCCTTTAGCTTCAATGACCTGGGTTCCTACGGGTGACAACGAGATAACCAGAGGGCACTCACCCAGGACCTTACCATAAAGCTTAGAGGAGGTTTGAAGAATTCCTTTGCTGTTCACCAGAAACGCATCGCCTGAAGGGTCCAAATTCATTGAGTGTATCACATCCTCAAATCTCTTTGTATCAATGGTTGTCCTAACTATCCAGAAGCTTCCGTCTTCCTCGAGCCGTTTGACCGCCATTGCCACGTGGGGGAACCTCCTGTAGCCCAGAAACACGTCGCTTACGTAAACACCCCTTACCACTGCCTCATGAAACCAGGCCTGATCGGAATAGTTCTTCCCTTCTAACTTATATGGACCGCAATAACCGATCTGGATACCTTTTTCATCAATCAGGCCCAGGTCAATGAAACCCTTATACTGGGAGCTCAATGCCCAGAACACGTGTTTCAGGTTGCTCTTGTTGGAAAGCTGTTCAAGAGAATAGGCATAGGCCAAGAATCTTATGGCCGATAGCCTTTCATCCAGGTAAAGATCTAAGGAGTGGGCAGCCTTGCCGGTCAGGCCCCTCAAGGGTTCGACGATCTCTCCCCTGAGCGTTCGCCGATATTCATTGTAGTTGATCACAGCCATTATCGTCAGCGGAACGAGACTCATCACAAGCATAAGGAAAAGAATGTTCCTACGCAATTTCTTGTATCGGCTTTCTATGGCCTCATCGCTTCCTGGCTTAAGTCCTTCTGCCATTTAAAACCCCTGTTTTCTTGGCCTGCTCAAGGATCTCACCCTGTTTCAGTCTGCCTTCCAAGAATCGCTTTAAGGCAATGTCATAGGGGCCTATTACAGAATCCAGCACCCTGACTTTTTTCCATAAAAGGTATTGATAGTGTTCCTCCGCAATCCCGCCACAAATAACCGTGTCCACCTTTTCCGTGAGAATCAAGTTGCACATCTCCTCGGCCGAGGCGTGCGGCAATACCACCACCCTCTCTTCTGCACCGGGCCCCTCCTCTCCGCAGCTCACAATAAGGGTTTCCAGTGCCAGGTCAAAACGGGGGGCCACTTCCCTTTTATAAAGAGGTATAAGGATCCTGTTACCCATATGTTCCTACACAAGCCATACCAAATCATGTTCCAATCTATACCACAGAGATTCATCTATTGCCACAACATTTGATTCTAATTTATTTCATATTGTTTCATTTTCCTCCACAAGGTACTCCTTGCCCACCCCAACAATCTGGCGGCTTCATTACGCCGCCCCTTGGCCTTTGCCAGGGCATCCAAGATGATCTTTCTTTCGATGTCAGACCAGTTATCCGTGGAGGCAAAATTGGCAAGGGGGTTTGATTGCATCCCCGCGCTGGTATCTACAGGAGTTCTTGCCATCAGCGCAGCTTGCTCTTGTTCGGATTCAAGTAAGTATGGGGGCAGATGCCTTGGAAAAATTAATCTGGCATCACATACATTAACCGCATATTCCACGATGTTCCTTAGCTCCCTGACATTTCCGGGATAAGGGTATTTTTTCAGTTCGCGTAATGCCTGCGGAGAAAAACCCTCAATGGTCTTATTGAGCTTGTGGGAAAATAACCGAACAAAATGATCCAAGAGCAAAAGTATATCCTCCCCGCGCTCTCTCAACGCAGGAAGATGAAGTCTCACCACGTTCAACCTGTAAAACAGGTCTTTGCGAAAGGTTCCCTTGGCAACCATCTCCTCAAGGTTCCTATGAGTTGCAGCTATGACCCTGACGTCAACACTGTACCCCCTCGTGCTGCCTATGGGATAGACTGTCTTGTCGTCAAGGAATGTAAGAAGCTTTACCTGCAGGGGAAGAGGCAGGTCCCCTATTTCAGTGAGATATAGGGTGCCGTTATTGGCCATGCGGAAGCGGCCCGGCTTGTCATCCACCGCCCCGGTAAACGCCCCTTTTGTGTGGCCGAAAAGCTCGGATTCCAGAAGGGTTTCAGGTAAGGCACCGCAATTGACCTTGATGAAAGGCCCCTTGGCCCGATTGGAGGCCTGATGAATGGCCTCTGCAATCACATCCTTCCCCGTGCCCGTCTCTCCCGTTATCAAGATGGAAGAGTCACTCTCGGCCAAGACCGGTAGAATCCGGAAGATCTTTTCCATTTCAGGGCTCTTACCTACAATACCACCGAAACTGAATGCTGTTGGGCCTTCTTTATGGAGACCTTGCATGGCCCTCAGGTCTTCAATCACTTCCAGGAACCCCACAAGATTCCCCTCAAAACCTTTCACAGCAGAGGTAGTTATCCTCACTGGTACCAATTGCCGCTCTCGATTTATGATGTCACTTTCAACAGAGACCGACTCAGAGGAAGTATCCAGAGCTAGGGCCGGACAGCATCTCAGGCAGGCCCTGGCGCGAAGCACCGCGTAACAGGGGAGCCCTTCTGCCTCTTCACTCGAAAGGCCAAGCAACCCCTCTAGCGCCCGATTCAAGAGAACCACCCGGCGATTGGTATCCAGGATTAGAGCACCCACTGGAAATGCGTTGATGAAGGAGGAAAGCACAACTCGCTCATTGGGAAACAACCCCCCTATATATGGCATTATAATTCCTTCCACATTCCAGCTCCGTACTCACTGAAGAATCTTCGAACAGGATTTCCAATTCCAAAAAGGACCATTTACGTATTCTGCCGAATTATGAGCATTTTTTCAAAGAATTTTACTCTGCTGCAAAAACCCAGGTAACACCCCGAAGACTCCACCCAAGACAGCATCATATCTTGCAGGGAAGCATCTT
>DQZA01000011.1 GCA_011042035.1 Desulfobacteraceae bacterium | reverse complement strand
CTGGCTAAGTCTTAGGACCTGGCCTGAGGGCCTTGCAAGAAGAATGGGACCAAAGGGGAGTAGCGCTGTTTATGAAATGTGTGCTAGTGATAGCTGGCTCTGACCCCATGGGCGGAGCTGGGGTTCAGGCGGACATAAAAACAATAACTGCCCTTGGGGCCCATGCGGCCACAGTCATTAGCTCCCTTACGGCACAGAATTCGAAGGGCGTGAAAGGAATCCACTTAGTTCCTTCTTCGTTTATCAAGGAACAGGCAAAGGCAGTGATGGAGGACATAGCCCCTGATGCTGTAAAGGTTGGCATGCTTGGCAGTAGGGAGGCGGTAATCGCAGTGGCCGAGCTATTGATCCAGTATGACATACAACCAGTGGTACTAGACCCTGTGTTAGAAGCTTCAGCAGGTGGGTACCTCCTCGAGAAAGGGGCGCTGGAAGTCTTAAAGACAAGGCTTCTGCCTTTGACTCAGGTTGTTACCCCTAATATCCCTGAAGCAGAGGCCCTGGCAGGTATTGAAATAAAAAGCCAGAAGGACATGATGGAGGCGGCCAAACGGATCGCAAAAGTGGGGGCCTCAGTGGTGATTACTGGAGGGCACCTGGGTGAAATAACTGCCGATCTCGTTTATGACAGAGGCAAGTTTTTGTGGGCAGAAGGACAGAGACTGAATTTACCCAACACCCATGGAACGGGGTGCGTTTTTTCCTCGGCATTGACCACTTATATGGCTAAGGGAAAAAGTGTTTTTGAGGCAACAAAGATGGCCCACGATTTTACTAGATATGCTATAATAAATAGCTACGCGTTAGGAAATAGACCCGGACCCGTCAATCCAATGCGGCGGGAAAAAATTTAAGATTGGAAGGGAAATTAGTCAATGACGCTGATGGAAAATGCAAAGGCGGGTTTAATAACGCCTGAAATTGAAGAGGTGGCCCGCAAAGAACAGGTTGACAGTGAGTGGCTTGCTGAGCAAGTTGCTAGGGGAAGAGTTGTAATACCTTGCAACAGACGACACAAAGGACTTGAGCCATGTGGAATAGGTGAAGGCCTTAGAGTAAAAGTGAACGCCAATATAGGGACTTCCTCGGACCGAGCAATCTTGTCGGAAGAATTGGAAAAGCTGCGAGTCGCAATTGAGGCAGGTGCTGATACTGTGATGGATCTTTCCACTGGTGGCGACATAGACAAGTATAGACGTACTATCCTAGAGAATTCTAGGGTGCCCGTGGGAACTGTGCCCATTTATCAGGCCGTGATAGAGGCGGTTGAAAAATCGGGGGCACTGGTTCGTCTTAGCGTAGATAATATTTTTGAGGTCATTGAAAGACAGGCCAGGGATGGTGTGGATTTTATGACAGTGCACTGCGGCCTCACAAGGGCAGCCCTTGAGATGCTGCGGGCTCAAGGTCGGATAACTGATATCGTAAGCAGGGGAGGGGCATTTCTTACAACATGGATGCTTCACCACGACCGAGAGAACCCCCTTTATGAGTATTACGACAGGCTCTTGGAGCTTGCCAAGAAGTATGACATAACGCTCAGCCTGGGCGATGGGCTGAGGCCTGGCTGTATCGCTGATGCCACAGACAGGGCACAAATCCATGAACTTTTGACACTCGGCCATTTGACAAAGGTGGCATGGGACCGGGGCGTGCAAGTAATGATAGAAGGTCCTGGTCATGTTCCTCTGGATCAGATTGAGGCCAACGTTCAAATACAGAAAAAAGTTTGCAAAAATGCTCCATTTTATGTATTGGGTCCGCTTGTGACTGACATAGCCACTGGCTATGATCATGTTGCATGCGCAATCGGGGGTGCCCTAGCGGCTTCTGTTGGCGCGGACTTTTTGTGTTATGTGACGCCAGCTGAACATCTGTGTCTTCCGTCGGTGCAGGATGTGCGAGAAGGCGTGGTGGTGACCAAGATAGCAGCCCACGCTGCTGACATAGCAAGGGGCAACAAAATCGCTGTGGAGCGAGATCGTCAGATGGCAATGGCAAGAAAAAAATTGGACTGGGAAGCACAAATGCGCCTTGCAATAGACCCTGTAAAGGCAAGGAGTTACCGAGATAAGAATCCGCCGTCTGAAAATGATGTATGTACGATGTGCGGAAAGTATTGTGCCATAAAGACAGTTAAATCCTATTTTAAGGTCCAATGAAAGGTCGACGTGCTGGAGGGCCTTGGGTTTATTTGCCAATACAAAAGGTGCTGAAAATGGTCTCCAGTACGTCGTCTGGGGTCGTCTCTCCAATAATTTCCCCAAGGGTGTCCAGGGCGCTTTTCAATTCTAATGCCACAATCTCAAGGGGTGCTTCTTGACTAACACAGCTTAATGCATTTTCTATATATTGGCTGGCCTGCTCAAGGGCTTTGGCTTGGCGCAGGTTTGGGGCAATGGCTGAAGGGCTGACACCAATGTCAGGGCCCACTACTAACCTCAATATCTCTTTCTTGAGTTGTCTTATGCCCTTGCCTGTGAGGGCAGAAACTTTCACAGTGGGAAATTGGGGTAGGCCTTTGAGGACCTTGTCCCACTCCATGGCGGGGGGCAGGTCTATCTTGTTAACCACCAAGAGGGTGGTCTTATCTTTCACACTATTCAGTAGGTCTTTGTCTTCCGGGCTGATGGGTATGCTTTGGTCTAGCACGGCCAGAACCAGGTCTGCTTGATTCAGTTTTTGTTTAGTTAACTGAATACCTATTTTTTCAATCTCGTCTACTTCCTTTCTTATTCCCGCGGTATCCATGAGGCGGATGGGCAAACCTTCTATACTCATATTGGATTCAACCACATCTCTTGTGGTGCCGGGCACAGGTGTTACAATGGCCCTTTGTTCGTCCAGCAACCGATTCAATAGGCTTGATTTTCCCACATTGACCCTACCGGCAATGACAGTGCTGATGCCTTGGATCCATATTTTTTTCTCAGAGTGTGCTTCAATTAGCTCGCTGATTTGAGGCAAGATATTTTCCCTAAGACCTTTGAGGACAAGATTTTTGTCAAAAAAGGTGTCCTCTTCGTCCGGAAAATCAATCGCCGCCTCCACATGGCCTAAGAACTGGATCAAGTGATGGCGTAAGGAGTTTATTTTATCCCTTAAGGCTCCCCCTATCTGCTGTGAAGCAAGATACAACCCTCGCTCGGACCGGGAGCTGATAAGTTCAGCAACCGCTTCTGCTTGCGTGAGGTCAATTCGGCCGTTTAGGTAGGCCCTGAAAGTAAATTCACCAGGGCGTGCCAGCCGGGCACCGGACCCTAGGACCAGATCAAGGATCTTAGATAGGACCATGTAACCACTGTGGGAATTGATCTCAACAACATCTTCTCTAGTGTATGTGTTGGGGGCTTGCATGTGAGTGACCAGAACTTCATCCACACTAAGGCCTGATCCAGGGTCAAAAATATGGCCCAGGTACAGGCGATGGGTTTTGAGGGTGGCTTTGGGGTTTTTTGGCCTGAAAATCCTCCTAAGGATCGCAAGGGAATCGGGTCCGCTGAGGCGAACTATTCCAATTCCCCCCTGGCCCACAGGGGTGGCTATGGCCGCGATCGTGTCAGTCTTTGCCTTTTGCTCCATCCAATGTGCACGAGGTAACTGTGCCGTGCCAGTTTTTACGATCTCTTGGGAATGATTAGAACCTTCTTTAGCAACCCCTCACCCCGGCTTCTGGTATCCAATTGAGGATCATCCTTGAGTGCCAGATGTATAATTCTTCTTTCCCTGGGGATAAGGGGATTTGTAGTTACGGGTTTCCCTATTCTCTTGGCCTTATCACCAAGCTTGAGGGCTATTTGAATCAGTGACTCCCGGCGCCTTTGGCGATAGTTTTCGGAGTCAACCACAACCTGAACTTTCCTTGAAAGTGATTTGTTGACTATCTTGTTGACAATAAACTGTAAAGCGTCCAATGTCTTTCCTTTACGGCCTATCAGTAATCCGGACTTATCACCGTAAATATTTAGGGTGATTTTTCCGTCTTCAGTTCCTGCGGTCACTTCTGCTTCTGTGGAAATAAGAGAGAGAATATCCTGCAAGGTTTTCTTTGCGAAGTCTACGTCGTTTTCTTCTGTTGGTTCTTCCTGCTCTTCTTGTGGTAACGTAACTTTTATCTTGGCTTTTTTTGTGCCAACGATTCCGAAGATTCCTGCTGATCCTGGTTCCAATATTTCTATATCCAGCTCTTCTTTTGGCCGATTCAATTCTTTGCAGGCTTTTTCGATGGCCTCTTCAGTGGTTTTTCCTTCGAATTCAAATTCTTGCATGTCTCATCCTCCAAATGCTATGCGGGTCTTTTTTGGATACGATATTGCTGACCTATGGATAGAATGTTGTTAACCAGCCAGTAAAGCACGAGCCCAGAAGGGAAGTTAATAAACATGAAGGTAAATATGATAGGTAAAAACATCATAAACTTGGCCTGCGTTGGATCACCTGGGGTAGGGGTCATTTTTTGCTGTATATACATGGATGCACCCATGAGGAGTGTCAGCACTGGGATACCGTACGGAGGGGCCATAAACGGGATCTTGAAAGAGAAGTGAAAGAGTCTATCAGGGGCAGACAAATCATTTATCCAAAGCATAAACGGTGCATGCCTGAGTTCAATGGCCTTGCCAAGGATCCTATAAAGTGCAAAGAACACGGGGATCTGTATTATCATAGGTAAGCATCCACTCATAGGGTTTACCTTGTAGGTCCGGTACAAGGCCATCATCTCTTTGTTCATCTGTTCGCGATTGTCTTTATATTTTTCCTTTATTTTGGCCATGATGGGCTGAAGTTTTTGCATTTCCTTCATAGATTTATAGCTCTTATGGGTGAGAGGCCAAAAAATTATCTTGATGAGAATTGTGAGCAGGATGATGGAAACTCCATAATTGTGGATATACTTATTAAAGAATCTGAGGGCATAGAGCAAGGGCTTGGCAATTATGTTGGTCCAGCCAAAATCCACTGCCTTGTCAAGGCCTTTACCAAACTGTTTTAGAACCGTTAATTGTCTCGGTCCGAGAAATAGGGCATAAGAGTGCACGATTTCCGAGCCTGGGGCTACGGAGACAGGAGGCTCTATCAGTGTGCCAGTCTCTTCTCCAGTATTTGGGTCCCAGATTCCTTGAAATAGCGTATCTGTCACCGCCTCGGGCACAACAGCACACATAAAATAGTTTTTTTGGTAGGCTACCCACTGGAGATTGCCTTTTAGCTCCTTTTTTGGTTTTTTCTTTTTAAATTTTAGCTGCTTGATCTTGCCATCAGCTAGGGCTATGAGACCCGTAAAAGGCGCATAATAGCCCCCTTTTTTCTTCGGTAGTATACCCTTGAGCTGGGCGGCAAACCGACCTTTAACAGGTTGCGAGCTCTGATTGATGACCCTGACGCGCACCTCTATTCTATATTGATTAGGGTAAACCTTGAGATCCTTTTCAACGTAAAGACCCTCTTTGGTTTCCGCGTAAAAATGAATCACCTTGGGCGATGATCCCCTGCCTAGTTTAATAGCAGTCGCATCGGTTTCAAAAACCGCGTCTTCGTTTAAGCCAGATATGACAGAGGAAAAGCCTATCCATAAAAATTCATTTCTGAGGGCCGGGTCAACAAGGTCCACCAAGGGGGAGGAAGGGTCTATAGTCTCTCGATAGCCTTTGAGTTTGAAGCTCTTTATGGTGGGCCCCATGTTGGAAATCTGTGCTTTATATAAAGGAGTGTCCACCAAAATGATCTTTTCGCTGATCTCTTTTTTTTCTAATACGGGAAACTGTTCGGTTTTGGGCGTAACTTCCATCTTTGGGGGAGGGACTTGCCCATGGGATTGGGGTGCCTGATGGGGCTGTTCGGGACTAGGCTG
Organism: Desulfobacteraceae bacterium; assembly: GCA_011042035.1. Lineage (GTDB taxonomy): Bacteria > Desulfobacterota > DSM-4660 > Desulfatiglandales > Desulfatiglandaceae > B111-G9. Next base: position 305 of record DQZA01000011.1, on the reverse strand, counting down.
GTGCTTGTTCGTTACCTTTTGTTGTGAAGGGGTGAAAAACACTGACCAAAGAAACAGCACCAAAAAAGAGAGTACAAATGCCACTAACGTCCTTTTATCCATATTCTTTCCTTATAAGTAAGATATTGCCGGTGCGGCCGACACAAATCAGTATCTCCCGTACCGCATTTGCATAGCGCATGCCCGAGGATATCACTACTCGGAGGCCTACTAGGGTACAGGGTCGTAACCTCCGGGATGGAAAGGATGGCATTTTAGAATTCGAAGCAAAGACAGTATGCCCCCCTTTACTATCCCGTATTTTT
>DQZA01000112.1 GCA_011042035.1 Desulfobacteraceae bacterium | reverse complement strand
TAACTTGAAAATTATCGATACTTATACTAGAGTCAGCTACAAAGGATGGTAACATGGCGTAGAACTATGGGCTGGAGCCACAAAGGAGGAGGGAAATGAGATGCCCCAAGTGTGGTTATATCAGTTTTGATCATAATCTGACCTGCCCTAAATGTAACAAGGATATATCTGGCGACCAAAAAAGGCTGAACTTAACATCTTTTATGCCATCACCTCCGCCATTGCTGGGGGCATTGATAGGAAAAGGCGGTGACAGGCGTTTTGGTTTAGGTGGTGGCGGTATGGCAGACACACTCAGGTTAGACCACCTGCCTGAGGTTTCCATAACAGAACCTGAGGAGATTGACGCAAAGGCTCTGACAGAAGATGAGGAAGAGGAATTCGAGATAGAGCTGGACCTGGATACCGCGGAGATGGTAACACAGGAATTGGACGAGGGGCACGACACAATGAGCAAGGAATCTGGTGAGTTTGATCTGGAATTTGAGTTGCAAAAAGATGATGAAGATAAGGAGTAGGTAGAAATTTGGGGCGCGATATGAAAATCAGGATCCTCTCTGCTGTCGATGTAGAAACTGCACTTCCGATGTCCGAAGCAATTGAAGTAATGGCCTCTGCGTTTGCGCAGTTTTCAACAGGCAAGGCATTGTCACCGTTGAGATCAAGATTGCAAACAGAACGTGGCGTAACCCTTCTTATGCCCGCATATCTTCAAGAAACTAAAGATCTCGCCGTCAAGATTGTCTCCGTGTACGAACGTAACGAAGATTTGGGGCTTCCAGTAGTGTCTGGGGCTGTCTTCGTCATTGATTCAGAAACGGGCATTCCCCTCGCACTAATGGAAGGTGGAAGCCTGACAGCCCTGAGGACTGGAGCCGCAGGTGGTCTAGCAGCCAGACTGTTGTCCAGAGACAATGCAAGCACCGTGGTGCTGTTTGGTGCAGGGGTTCAAGGAAGGTCACAGTTGCTCGCTGTCATGACGGCGCGACCCATAAAACGGGTAATCATTATTGATTCCATAAAAGAGAAAGCTGAAAACCTTGCCCAGGAAGTCAGCAGTTGGGCCGAAGGCGTTGAAGCAAGGACGGATATCCCTGTGAGTGAGGCCGTGCGGGGGGCAGACATCGTTGTTGCGGCTACTACCAGTAAGACTCCGCTTTTCGATGGGAATGATTTGAGGCCCGGGGCGCATGTAACTGGTGTGGGCTCCTTTACTCCGGATATGCAAGAGATAGACTCTAAAGCAGTAAGACGCGCCAAGGTATTTGTGGATTCAAGGGAGGCCTGCCTTGCCGAAGCGGGCGATATTATCAAAGCGAATCCTCACATTGAGGCAGAAATCGGGGAAGTGGTTGCCGGGGCACATGTTGGTAGATCCAACGATGAGGAAATAACCTTTTTCAAGTCTGTTGGCCTAGCAGCCCAGGATGTTGCAGCAGCGGGTGCGGTACTGTCTAGGGCCGAGGAAAAGGGTTTAGGAACCGTTATTGAGCTGAACTGATTACTCTCTTACAACTTCTTTAACCAAGAAGCTTCCCCCATCAATATCCTCCACCCAGACACCGCTACCCCTTTCAGCCCCAAGGGGATAATTTCTGGTGGGCAACTATAATTCTAGAAATGCGCTTGACAGAGCAAATGAAAATGGTTAGACCATTACAATTTCAAAGACTTGCGAACTAAATGCTTGCACCGGGTTGTGACACATGTTTAAGCCTGCAAAACGAAACAGGGTGTTCCAAGATATTGTTGAGCAGATCCAGGAGCACATTCTCAGTGGAGAATTAAAAGAAGGTGATTTTCTGCCCTCTGAGCGGGATCTTCAGGAACTCTTCCAGGTGAGTAGGGGAACGATTCGAGAGGCTTTAAGGGTCCTGGAGCAGAAGGGTCTGGTTGAGATCAAGTTGGGTGTGGGGGGCGGTGCAATGATAAGAACTGCCTCTGTGGACAAGGTGACTGAAAGCCTGGCACTCTTGATACGTCATCAGAAGATCTCCCTTGATCACCTTTCCGAATTTCGAGAAGGATTTGAAGGAGACATTGCAGCCCTTGCCGCTGAAAGGGCAAAGCGCAAAGACCTAGAGGGTCTTGAGAAGATTTTGGAAACCGCGCGCACTTACGCTGAGGCTGGCCAAGAGCGTGCTTCCGAGTTCCTGGAAACAGATAAGGATTTTCATTTGGCCCTTGCTCGTATTACGCGTAACCCCATTTATGAGGCAGTAGAGCGCATAGTTCAAGAAAACATCTTTTCCTACTATGAAACATTGCTTTATATGGGAGATAGAAGGCTCAAGGAAAATTATGAAGATCTGAGAAAGATTGTTGCAGCCATAAAAGAAAAAAACATAGAAAAGGCCCGGGCGCTAGCCAGGAACCATGTGGCCCGATTCACCAAGTATATGAGGAAAAAGGAAAGGCAAGAATGAAAGAAAAGAGAATCACACAACATCCAATATTGGATGTCCCAGAAAGGAAGGAAGTGGAGTTTCTGTGGAACGGCAGGGCACTCCGTGGTTACGAAGGGGAGATGATTTCCTCCGCCTTAGTGGCCAATGATATCCATATCTTCGGTCATCATCCTAAGGACGGAAGTCCTCAGGGGCTGTTTTGTGCCAATGGCCAATGCTCTCAATGTCTAGTGATAGCGGACGGGGTTCCGGTGAAGGCGTGTATGACGCCCCTTCAGTCCGGGATGCTTATTGAAAGCGTCGAGGGGCTACCGGAACTTCCCGCCGACGATGAACCGGTTAGCCCCAAGAAATCGCCCATCACAGACGTAGATGTCCTGATAATCGGCGCCGGGCCAGCAGGGCTATCAGCCGCAATAGAATTGGGGCGACTAGGGATCGACACTCTAATTATTGACGATAAGGACCGAGTGGGAGGGAAGCTTGTCCTTCAGACACACAAATTTTTTGGCTCGGTCGAAGATTCCCATGCAGGAACCCGGGGCTTTGAGATTGCGTCAATTTTAGAACAGGAGATTTCTGAACTCTCCAGCGTCCGGATTTGGCTTAATACCACGGCGGTGGGAGTTTTTTCCGATGGAATAATCGGAGCCGTTACAAATAAGACCTACCGAATGATAAGACACAAGAAGCTGCTGGTGGCAACAGGGGCCAGGGAAAGGATGCTCACGTTCCCTGGCAATACCTTGCCTGGTGTTTTCGGGGCAGGGGCATTCCAGACCCTTGTAAATCGCGATCTCGTAAAGTCATCCAATAGGGTATTTATAATCGGCGGTGGAAACGTGGGACTCATCGCAGGCTACCATGCCATCCAGGCTGGAATAGAGGTGGTAGGGCTTGCCGAGGCACTACCCCAGGTGGGAGGATACAAGGTTCATGCTGATAAATTGAGACGTCTGGGGGTCCCCATTTTTACGAGCCATACGGTGGTTGAAGCCCACGGCAAGGACCACGTTGAATCGGTAACCATTGCTGCCTTGGATGAGAAATGGCAGATAGTACCTGGATCATATAAGACCTTTGAAATAGATACGCTCCTTATCGCTGTTGGTCTAACAGAGGTTAATGAATTTTACGTCAAGGCCAAGCAATGGGGGATGGACGCCTATGTGGCAGGGGATGCAGGGGAAATCGCCGAGGCATCGGCTGCCATGTTTGCTGGTAAAATTGAGGGGCTGAAGATAGCAAGGGCACTGGGCAAGACCGCCGAGCCCATACCGCAGGAGTGGGAGGAAAAGGCAGAGATTCTGAAATCCAAGCCAGGGAAAGTTTCCATCAAGACTCCACCAGCAAGCCGATCTGGCGTAAAACCCGTTTTCCACTGCTATCAAGAAATTGCTTGTAATCCATGCACATCGGTCTGCCCTGAAAATGCCATCAGGACCGAGGGCGACGTTATAACTGGCCTTCCGTATATAATAGATGAGGAGATGTGCAAGGGATGCATGTCATGTGTGGCGGTGTGTCCGGGTTTTGCCATTACCCTTGTGGATTACAGGAAGGATACCCAGCTTCCCACTGTAACCTTGCCATACGAGATCTGGAAGGAGACCGTTGAGGTGGGCCAAGAGGTGGAGGTAACCGATGATGATGGAAATCCCCTTGGAACTTATCCCGTGAAGAAGGTGCTTTCATTGAAAAAGAAATTCCCGCGGACCTTGCTGGTTCAGGTTCAGATGGAGCCAGAGAAGGCGGTAAAGGCAATAGGCATCAGGGTCCAACACGCGGAGGTAAGGCCTACCCAGACCTATGAGGAAGCCCTTCCAATGGATGAAGCCATTGTGTGCCGCTGTGAAAGGGTGACTGCAGGGGAGATTCGCAGCGCTATCAGAAACGGGGTGAGGGATATCAATCAGCTCAAGGCCATAACCAGGGCAACAATGGGAGCGTGCGGGTCCAAGACGTGCAGACCCATGATCCTGAGGCTCTTCAAGGAAGAGGGGATAGACTTGGATCAGGTGGTGGACAGGGTGGATCGCCCCCTGTTTGTGGAAGTGCCCATAGGAACCTTTGCTGGTGTTTTTGGAGAAGAAGAAGATGAGCAGCTATGATGTGATAATTATAGGGGCCGGATCCATAGGGGTACCAACGGCGATGGCCCTTGCGGAAAAAGGTGTAAGGACCCTTGTGGTGGATCAAAATGCCTCACCGGGACAGGGGGAAAACAAGCATGCTATAGGGGGTATCAGGGCTACGCATTCCTCTCCTGGGAAGATACTGGTGGCCTTAAGGTCCTTGGAGATATTCTCCACCTGGGAAGAGAAAACCGGAGAAGACATAGAATGGCTGGAGGGGGGCTATTTGTTTCCTGTCTATAGGAAGGAAGAAGAGGATATCCTTAAAGGGATTCTCCCAATTCAGAAAAAATATGGCCTGAATATAGACTACGTGGGGCCCGAAAAGATCAAAGAGGTTTTACCCGGAATCAATGAAGAGGGCCTTCTTGGCGGCACCTTCTCGCCTGAAGATGGATCAGCCTCTCCACTTCTTGCCATAAATGCATTTTATCGCAAGGCTGTTTCAGATGGCGCAGAGTTTCGTTTTGGGCTCCGGGTCGATACTATTTCTTCCGATAATGGGAAAGTAAACGGCGTGGTGGCGGGGGGACAGTTATATAAGGCACCGGTAGTGGTAGACACAGCAGGCCCGTCTTCGGCCATGGTGTGCAAGAGCATTGGAGTGGATATCCCTGTTTATTCTGATTCCCATGAGGCAGCCATCACCGAGCCGGTAAAGGGCTTCTTTGCCTGTATGGTAGTGGACTTGAGGCCGGGGCCAGGATCCAAGAATTTCTATTTCTATCAAAACAAGCGGGGCCAGGTGGTGTTTTGTATAACCCCTGATCCTCCCATCATAGGTACGGACAAGAGAGAAACGTCCGTATTCCTGCCCCAGGTAAGCGCAAGGATGGTATCACTGTTACCCCGCTTGAAAAATCTGAGAGTGCGCCGCATGTGGCGGGGGCTTTATCCCATGACTCCAGATGGCTCTCCCATTGTGGGTTGGAACCGCGATGTTGAAGGGCTGTTGCATGCCACGGGGATGTGTGGACAGGGCTTCATGCTTGGGCCAGGAATTGGAGAGCTATTGGCAAGGATGATTACCGGTGAGAGCACTGAGAATGACTCAATCATCTTGAAGGAGTTTTCCCCTTATAGGGAGTTTGCAGGTCAGGAGGCACTTAAATAACCCTGGCTTATGGTTGAGATAGGAGGACAAGAAATGCCCGAGTTAGATGCAAAAGAAATTAAGACCTTTGAATATGTCAGGCCCGAGATAGATAAGGGATATGCTAATCAGACCCTTCGGGTGGATCTCTCAAAACCAGAGATTTCCGTAGAGCCTGTCTCAGATAAAATGAAGGAGGTCTTTATAGGCGGCAAGGGTTTTGGCCTGTGGCTTCTGTGGAATTGCGCGAATGAGAAAACCAGGTGGAATGATCCCGAAAACGCCGTTTGCATTGCCTCGGGTCCCTTGGGAGGCACCCCTACTTTCCCGGGTTCTGGCAAGAGTATCGTGGCGGCCATATCACCCACCACTGGAATCCCCATTGATTCCAATGTAGGTGGATATTTTGGGCCGTATCTCAAATTCTCGGGATTTGATGCCTTGGCGGTGGTGGGGAAGGGCAGTGGTGATACGGTGATATTGATCGATGGGATTGACCAGAAGGTTCAGATATTTGATATGCCAGGCCTGCCGGAAGATTCATATGG
>DQZA01000067.1 GCA_011042035.1 Desulfobacteraceae bacterium | reverse complement strand
TCATCTCTTCCCCCGCACAAGGATCTCAAAGGGCAAAGGCCAAAACTCAAGCCTGATTGAGGCTCTGAAATCGGCTCTGGAGGGAAAACCTCTTGGCAGGAGTATCCCTCTCGACATAGACCTCACGCCTTTCCAGCACACGGCATACAAGACCATTTCCCGTATTCCGTATGGCTGCACATGGACCTATGGCCAGGTGGCGAGGGCAATGGGCCGCCCCGGAGCCGCACGTGCTGTGGGCCAAGCAATGGGTGCCAACCCCTTGCCTATCATATTTCCGTGACACCGCGTTGTGGCCGCCGAGGGCCTCGGCGGTTTTAGTAGCGGTCTCACTATCAAGAAATATCTACTTCGCCTTGAAGGGGCCATAGCTGCACCCTGACTATTGTGCGTTTAGGAATGCCTCGATTCCCCTGAGATCCCCTGCAGGCCAGTAGTGGATCTCCTTATCCTTGGGAGCAATCTTTCTTACCAGCCCTATCAAGACCGTCTTTGGTCCCACCTCCACAAAGTGTTCAAACCCTCCCTCCAGCATGCTAACAACTATATCATACCATCGTACGGGACTCACCAGCTGTCTTGCCATAAGCTCTTTTATGGCGGCCGGATCTCTTTCCTCCCGGGCCGTCGCATTAAACAGAACAGTGGAGCTTGGCGGCAAAAAGTCAATTCCTTCCATATAGTCACGGAATTCCTCAACTGCCCCTTGCATCAGTGGTGAGTGCCATGCGCCACTCACCTTAAGTGGGATGGCCTTCTTGCCCCTCTCCTTTACCAGTTTAGTGGCCTTGGCAAGGGCCTGTTTAGCCCCTGTAATCACTATCTGCTCGGCCGTATTGTGATTCGCCACCGCTAATGGCCCTTCCTGTGAGGCCTCATTTACGATGACCTCCACTTCTTCAATTCCCATACCCATGACGGCAACCATCCCGCCCGGGTTGGCCTCTGCCTCGCGTTGCATAAGCTGCCCCCTCTTGCTGACCAATCTCAGGGTATCCTCGTCAGTCAAAACACCAGCACTAGCCAGCGCTGCGTATTCTCCGAGGCTATGGCCTGCACAAATTTCTGCAGAACTACCTGACTCGCGAAGCACATGAAGGCATGCCAGGCTCACCGCAGTAATGGCAGGTTGCAGGTTCTTGGTAATGGTGAGTTCTTCCATGGGGCCTTCGAAACAGAGCCTGGATATCTGCTTGCCACACACTTCATCTGCAATACTGAAAACTTCTCGAGCCGAGGCAAAGGCCTCATAAAGGTCCTTACCCATGCCCACTACCTGAGATCCTTGTCCAGGAAACAGAAAGGCCACTTTCCCCTTCATGTCAATCTCCTCCGTCCTTTGTTGTTCTGTATCAAATAATCAAATAATCACGAGATGGCAACAAAAATGGAAGGAATCTCAAAAGGGATGAAATAATAACCTGGGGGTAATTTAGAGCTCTTGCGGCTCTCCCACTCTCTGCCTGAAGAGCTGATCAAGGGCAATTTCGTACTCCCTCGTGCCCGGAACAAGGGAGCGGTTTTTGGCCAGCTGGGCCATGACCTCTTCCTCTGTTTTTTCAAATTGAACATTTATTTTACTGATCACCTCATTGATGACTGTATAGATCTCCTCGTCAGTCCCGTAAACGTCAATTACATTTGGATCATTTAACACTACCTCCATAAGATACTGTGTCATATACAGAGAGTAGGGGTTGGGCCTTGAGACGAGATTTCTTATGGGGGCAATAAAATACTTAAAGTCAAATTCAGAGCTTTTTAGTGCCTTCTTAAGGCCCTGAAGGATCAATTCGCTGACCGCTCCGGGATTCTCTGTCTCGATTATCCTATTCATCAGGAGGGCCTGGGTTAGCTTATTATGAATTTCATTCAGCTTAAACTTAAAGAACCTGTCGCGTTGGAAGGCCTGCTGGCGTTCTTTCCTTTCCAGCCTGTTTATCAGCTTGTCCTGGACCCTCCCACTATCAAATCTCTTCATTCGCTGCCCTTTATTGAGTTATCTGATCCAAGTCCCGAAAAAAGGTGTCCCTTCCGGCTAGGAGCCTTTCTTGCTTCCTTCCCCTGTCTTTGCCTTGGCTGTAGAAGGCTCTTTTTTTTCTTCTTTCGGCTTTGAAGGAGAACTCCCTGACTTGCCTGCATAATCGGTCACATACCACCCACTACCTTTCAGGTGAAAGGTGCTATGGGAGATGAGTTTTCTCATTCTGCCTCCGCAGGCCTCACATTTTTCGATCGGGGGATCGGAAAACTTCTGCCAAACCTCTGTTTGATGTCCGCATTTGGTACACTCATATTCGTAAATAGGCATTCTTACACACCTCCATACATCAAGACTTCATGCACTTCAATAAAAAATTATTTCCTCTCACTGCCCAATAATCCCAACTTGCAGACCCTGTGTGTTTCATAGGCTTCCAGTACATAACGCAGGTCTTTAATAGGTACTCGCCTCAGCACCTCGTAGGTAAGGCCATGCACCCTTTTTTCTTCTTCCTCCCTTGCCTCTTTGTTCACCTCGAACCGCTGTATAAAATTACTGAACCGTACAATATGAATAAGTTCGTGGGTGAATACATATAACATTAGGGGCAAAAGATTAAGTTTCTCATCCCTAGCAATGGCCGAAAGTATTTTCTCGTCATGCAACAGGATAAAATAAAAATCCCTACCCTTGGAGCGAGGCCACATGAACTCATCCGTTGTCAGCCCCTTATTTAGGACGGCGAAGACATGATTAGGGGCTGAAAGGTGGTGCCATGTGGCCCTAGGTTTCACATCATAGGGATGGCGTCTCCATTGACGTGAGGAGAACTTGTAATAGTCCGAAGTTACCTCCTCGGCGATCTGTAGCGCCTCGCTGAGAGTAACCATCTCATGATGTGAAAATGACCATTGTTCCATAGTCAAAGACCTTGGCTCGGCAAAAAGATAGGAGCTAAGTCAGGAATGTCAATGGGAAAAATTTTGGTGGCGGTGACTGGACTCGAACCAGTGACTCTGCGGATATGAGCCGCATGCTCTGACCAACTGAGCTACACCGCCACGGTCGTAAATTTATAGTTTATCCAATATGGGCATCATGTCAATAAAAATTAAACAATACCAAGCCTTGATACTGTTTTTCCTATGCACCCATCCCGATCACGGTTAAGGGGCTGTCGAAAAACGTTTTCTTTTCCTCACTCCCCCGCCCGCCTGCGGTGGCCATGGAGTAGGTGTGGCGTATTCGATACTGCCACCTGTGGCAAACTATATACAATGCGGCCAAGAATACTCCCTTTGGCTTATTGTAACCTATTTAAATTAAAGGGTGATTTATACTCGCCTCCTTGGCATACAAATTGCGTGTATCAATTTTAGATCTGGGATGCCCGTTATACCGTATTGGGGGATTCTCCATCGTATTAGGAGAAAAGAGGAAAGATTAGATTGGTAAACGGCATTCCCGGATCTTTTTTTTCCACAACAAAAGAGGGGACTAGCCCAATGGCCCATCCCCTCTCTACAAATATCTTATTTGCCCTACCGACTAAAGGTACTTCTTTACCTCCTCGGCAAGCGCAGGTACTACATCAAAAAGATCTGCCACCACTCCATAGTCGGCCTTTTGAAAAATCGGAGCATCCGGGTCTTTGTTTATGGCCACGATCACCTTGGATGTACCCATACCGGCCAGATGCTGGATTGCCCCGGAAATACCGCATGCTATGTACAGGTTAGGCGACACCACTTTACCCGTTTGTCCCACCTGGTCAGTATGCGGTCTCCAGCCTGCATCTACTGCTGCGCGGCTGGCGCCGACCGCAGCTCCTATCAAGTCGGCCAATTCTTCCAGAATCTTGTAATTCTCGGGACCTTTCATTCCTCGGCCACCTGAGACGATCTTGTCGGCTTCTGTCAACTCGATCCTTCCACTCTCGTCCTTAATTACTTCCACCACCTTAGTCTTCAGGGCGTCGTCCGAAAGATCAACATTCGCATCAATAATCTCAGCAGTCTTGGAGGTGTCTGGCTCGTTGACCGCCATCACATTGGGCCTTGCGGTAGCCATATTGGGCCAGCTATTGTCGAACGCCACCTTGGCATAGGCCTTTCCTGCGTATATAGGCCTAATGGCAACAAAATTGCCGTCTTCCACCTGAAACGCAGTACAGTCCTGGGCCATTGCCACACCCAGCCTAGCTGACAATCTAGCTGAAAGATCTTTTCCTTGGGCAGAAGCTCCCATTAGAAGAACCGCCGGCTCATTTGCCTCTACCAATTGCGCTATCACTGCTGTGTAGGCATCAGTGGTGTAAGGATCCAGCCTCGGGTCATCTGCTACAATTACTTTATCAGCCCCGTAATGACCGAGTTCTGTTGCCTTATCTTTTATGTTGGAACCCAGCAAAACAGCTGTAAGCTCTTGGCCTAGGGCATCAGCGATCCTTCGCCCTTCGCTTACGACCTCATAGGTAACCTTGCGCAATTCACCATCTCTTTGCTCTGCAATTGCCCATACTCCTTGTGCCATTTTATCACTCCTTGTACAAAAATTTGTCTATATTCTTTGCTTCCAATCATTTACCCATCACCGGGCCAGGGCTGTACGGTTACAGCACCTTTGCCTCTTCGTGAAGCAGCTTTGCAAGTTCGGCTGCCTTTTCCTGGGGCGTCTCACCCTCAATAATCTTGCCTGCTTTCCGCTCTGGCGGAGGAGTAAGCTCTATTATCTTTAGCTTCCTGGCTGCCTCACCAAACTCCGAAGCATCAACCCCCAGGTCTGCAAGACTCTTCTCTTCCAAGGGCTTCTTCTTTGCCTTCATGATTCCAGGCAAAGAAGCATATCTAGGCTCATTGAGGCCCTTCTGCGCTGTGATTAGGACCGGCAGAGGTGACTCAATTACAAGGGTCTGCCCTTCTACGGGCCTGTGCACCTTGACTGAACTTTGATCATCAGCGATTTCAACCTTGATCCCGAGGGCAATGTGTGGAATGCCCAGGAATTCCGCCACACTTGCACCTACGAGACCCAGGTCATCGTCGATACCTCTTTGGCCAGTAAAAATAATATCATAATCAAGATCCTTGATAGCTGCTGTAAGGGCCTTGGCAGTGGCCAGAGAGTCACTACCTTCAAGCGCATCATCAGTGATCAAAATTCCCTTGTCAGCCCCCATGGCCAAGGCGGTCCTTATAGCCTCGGTTACCCTTTTGGGCCCTAAACCGACCACTGTGACTTCGCCACCAAACTTCTCTTTGATGCGTAGTGCTTCCTCAACACCAAACTCATCATAGGGATTCATTATCCATTTGATATCATCCTCTACAATCGACTTCCCATCCGGAGCAATCTTAATCTGGGTCTCCGTATCAGGCACCTGTTTCAAACAAACTATGATATTCACTTTTCTCCTCCTTTCGTGGTTTTTACTGAATTGTACCTGGAGGCATGCCCTGGGCCTGTACCTTCATACCTTCCAGGAAATACTGACTAATTTGATGAGCAGCAGTCTTAATATCATAATCCTTTCTGGATGACAACACCCAAAACCTTGACATCTCATCAAGGGCTCCGAAGAATGCCCTTTTTGCTATCCCCGGGACTACATCCGCCCTGAAAATGCCTTTTTCCTGACCCTCCCGAATTATGCTCGCAATGATATCAAGATACCTGGCAAACTGCTTGTTCTTATATTCCTTTATAAACTTACTGCTCTGGCGCAGCTCCACCTGTATGATTTCGGCCATGCTCTGATTCTCTTCCACCAGTTTGAGGTGGGTCAAGGCAAAGGTCTTGAGTTTTTCAGCAGGATCGTCAAGAGTGGAAAGCCTTTTTTCCATATTTTCGAGCACGAGGCCCATTTGTTCCTCGAAAAGAGAGATAAGAATGTCATCCTTGTTGTCAAAATATATGTATATGGTTCCGTCGGCTACCCCTGCCTCCCTCGCAATATCAGCTACTCTGGATTGGAAAAAACCTTTTTCAGCAAAGACCTTTGTTGCAGCTTCAATTATTTTGAAATATTTCTTTCCATCTCTCTTTTTCGCCATTTTTAATAAAAACCCTTTTCATGAATGATTATTCATTCAAGGATTTCTACCACTGGAAATAGACCAAGTCAAGCCTTGTAGCGTCTAACTTGCAAAAAAAAGCTGACTATTATATCTTGACAATTACAACAGGAATAAATTAGATTCCAGCAGTTAATTCTACTATGAAAGGCTGGTGATAGAAGGGTAAGTACACAGG
>DQZA01000206.1 GCA_011042035.1 Desulfobacteraceae bacterium | reverse complement strand
GGTTCAAAGGACGCTGGTGTTTGTGATGCTGGCGCTTTGTGGGAGGCAACGGTTGATTGCGGGTGTGGCTGCGTTGGTGAAATGTTCTTTTTTTTAGGTGCCTCAGAGACCGCTGGCTTGTTTTCGGGTGCGTGGGCCTGGGGCTCGGTAAGGGCAGGGGATTGCTTTGTGACAGGTACCCTTGCCTGAGGTGAAGTCTGGGAAATGGTTGGGGTACAGCCCCAGGAGGCCCAAAGTAACAATAGCGTCAAGATACTGCCCAGATGTGATAATTCTTTGGCTATTCGTTTGGTTCCCATTTCTAATCAGTCCCTTTTCGTTGACCAAGGCGGCATTTGGCCTCGGGAGTATAAAAGAGAGGGCAATAGTGGTCAAGAAATATCGAATACTTTATTGGGCACCGGGACCCACAAATCTGGGATCCTTCCTTAAGATATCGACAAGGTGCTCCCGAGTATTTAGCTCAGGATTCTCGGTGACCAGCTCCATTAGCTCTTCCAGGATTTTGCCCACTCTAGGGCCGGGTCCGATACCCAAAATTTTCATTACATCTCGACCATTGATAGAGAGATCACTTGAGCTAGTGACAGTATTTTCCCTACGCAAAATCTCCTCAATGCGCTGCTCAAACTGGCCCAGCAGCCTTAAATCTGCGGCTGCAATATCGGTGCCGTGGGCAATGAGGTCAGCCTTGCGGAAGGTGGTAAGAATGTGTACGTTGTCTATACCAACCTTTCGCGCCCATCTTCTCAAGGCCGCATCGTTCCACTGGGGGCTATAGTTTATCATGTGGTGTCTAACCAGGTGGGCAACCCTATGGATCAGGGAAGAAGAAAATCTGAGCCGATGCATGATGTCTTGCGCTAGCTTGGCGCTCTCATGTTCATGCCCGATGAACCGCCATCTTCCACTTTCCTTCACTCTCACCCTGGGCTTTGCAATATCATGGAGAAGGGCTACTAAGCGGAGAAGGAGCATCGGAGGAACGGAGTCCATTGTAACCATGGTATGCTTAAAAATGGTGTAACGATGGTATCTGTTCTGTCTTTTGAGGTATCCTTCGAGCAGCTCGGGGATTATATGGCCAAGGAGTCCAGCTCTTCGCAACATTGAAAAGCCTGTAGAGGGTTTTTGAATCAGAAGGATTTTGATCAGCTCTTCCCTGATCCTTTCCATTGCGCAGTCCGATATCAATGGTGCCATATCTTTGAGCACATGCCATGTGGAGGGCTCGATCTGTAACCCCAGTTCCACGGCAATACGTATGGCCCTGATAAGGCGTAAAGGATCTTCTTTGAAACGATCTAAAGGATTTCCCACTGCCCTTATCTTTTTTCTCCTCAGGTCTTCAAGTCCCCCAAAGTAATCAATGAGATGTCCTCTGCTGGGGCAATAAGCCATAGCATTTATTGTGAAATCCCTCAGAGCCAAATCTCGACGCAGATCAGCGCCTTGCTCAGCCCTGTATGGGGTAACCTCAATCTTTTGATGCGAGCGTACAAGGGTGACGGTATCGTGTTTTAGTTGATAGTGACCTATGTCAGAAAAGATCCTATGAATGTCGGGGGCAGAGGCGTTTGTGGTGAGGTCCCAGTCCTGGTGGTTGCGTCCCAGTATGGCATCCCTTACAGCCCCACCTACTATATAAACTTCATATCCCTTGAGCCTGAGGCGCTCCACAACAACGCTCACAAATTCTGGCGGCTCAATCCTAACTAACTTTTCTGATCCAGGCATGAGAAAAGAGACCCGTCAAGACTTGGCGTAACTGTGCAGGCCAGCGAGGTAGTTAACCCCGAAATAGGTGAAAAGAACACAACAGAAGCCCACAATACAGAGAAAGGCCATACGCTTGCCTCGCCAACCCCTTACCATTCTAGAGTGGAGTACTAGGGCGTACACCAGCCAGGTTATAAGTGACCATGTCTCCTTAGGGTCCCAGCTCCAGTAGCTGCCCCACGCCGAGTGGGCCCAAACGGATCCAGTTATTATCCCCAGGGTAAGCATTAAAAAGCCAATAACTACTACCTGGTAGTTTAGATCGTCCAGTATGCCCGCGGTGGGGAGCAGTTTGAGAAAGGCATTTTGTGGTCTGTCGCCTCCCATCCTTTTGATCAAATACATCAGGCTGAGGCCAAATGAGATGCCAAATGCGGCATAGCCAAAGAAACATGTAATAACGTGGGATATCAACCAATTGCTTTTCAGAGCAGGAACCAAAGGCTGAATCCTGCTGTTGATGGAGGGGGAAAAAGAGGCATAAGCCAGGGCCAGGAAAGCCAGAGGGGAGACAAATACGCCAAGTGTTTTATTCTTTGTCCTCCACTCAATGATCAAGTAAAGAAGGATGATGGTCCAGCTAAAAAATATTAGTGATTCGTACATGTTAGAAAAGGGGGCGTGGCCTATACCCAGTTTGTATGATTCGTACCACCGTAAACCTATGGCAAGTGCCTGGCCTACAAATCCAATAAGACAAAAAAGCGTTGCAACCTTTCCAAAGGCCGATTTTCCCATTATCATCATGCAGAGGTAAAAAAAGAATGCGCCAAAGTAAACAAAGGTAATATAACTTAATATAGTAGAGTTAAGCATTTTTCCTTTCCCCTAGAGAAGCCTTCAGTTCGCCCAATAGTTCGTGGATTTCCCTTTCCAGTCCCACCGGGTTCTTATTGGCCATACCGGCAACACTTATTTCAGATTTGCCATCCTGTTGCAAAACTTTTATCCAGAGTCGTCTATGGGAGGTAAAAAAAGTTATAAAGAGCCCGGCAACTATCAGGAAAAAACCTGCCCAAACAACTGGTACGCCTGGGTCTTTACTCACCTGTAGGCCTGTATAATATTTGCTTTCTATTCCCTCAAGCAAGAAGGTATAGGGTTTGAAGGCCGAAGGATTCAGCTTTGGAAATCTATCGAATATACCCGGAAACTGCCTACTTATTCTTTCATGATGTTGAAAGACCCAAAACCTTATCTGATCCCCCTGCTTGGGTTTTACTTTTATCAGCACGGCAGGCCCCATGTTCATGAAGTTATCCTTTATTTCCAATACCACAAAGGTCCCTTCGCCATGGGGCAAGGGAATCTCCTTGTTGGATCCTGCGTTAACAGACCTGACCTCAGGCTTGCTTGCCCTCCTCACTAGCCTTATCATTGCACTGTCGCCAGGTATGGTTCCATAGCTTGATTGGTAAAAGATTATCCCACGAAATTTAGCGGGGTGGTTTACCCTCACTACTGCTGATTTGACCTTCTTACCGTTTTCGAAAAATGTTAAATCGGAGCGGTATTCTTTTGGGGTGCCATTGTCATAAAACGAGACACTAAAGTCGTCGCACCTTACACTGAAACCCAGGGCCACGGGAAGCATTCTGCCCCTGATCATGGCACTGCCAACCTTTTCCCCCTCAAGGATATTTACGTAAGCTTCGAACCCGTAAAATGAACCAATAAGAGCTCCCACAATAATTATCAAGACGCTAAGGTGCACGATATAAACACCAAAATGGCTAAACCGACCCTTCTCAGCATAAAAGAACGTAGCTGGGGGGGAGGTTTTCTTGGTCACCCTCTTGTACTTGGAGGCAATGATCGTCCTCACTGTTTCAAGGACTGACTCACTGGATGTTATCACTTCAAGTCGCTGGTCTTCGGGAATATCATGAAAGACCTTAGATCTATCCGGCCGTGGCCTAGCTGAGAAACGACGCCATGCACCCGGAAACCGATCTATGGAGCAAATCACGAGATTTAGGGCAAGGAGCCCCACGAGTATTCGAAACCATGCACTATGGTACATATCAAAGAGTCCAAGTGCATGAAAGAGACGAAGTGTATCGGGATCTAACCGGTGGGCAAATTCCAGGGCCTCTTCCCTCTGCGGGATGAAGGTACCGAGAACTGATGCTATAGCAATAAGGATTAGCAATACAATTGTGAGTCTAACAGACCTAAATGATCTCCATAAAATATTTGGCTTCTTGGTATCATTGTTCATGAGATGGGATATTATGCTCCTTTGTTTTAGGTCTTAAAAGTGCACTGACTTCGCACGTTTCAGCAATGCATAGGTATATTTGTTTACCACGTTGATGTATAAAGGGCAATGCCAATTCTTCTAGCACAGTCAAGGGATTGTGTTTTGTAATATTATTAGTGTAAGATATGTATGCTTTGTATTTTTCGAGTTGGAAAGAATTGAGAAAGGAGTAGGTAATGCTGGATCTAAAATTCGTGAGAAGCCATCTGGATCAGGTAAAGGATATGCTCAAGGCAAGAGACTATGAGCTCGATATGTCCCATTTTGAGGAGGTAGATGCCAAGAGGCGAACTCTTATAACCCGCCTTGAGGACTTAAGACACAGGAGGAATACGGTCAGCCAGGAGATAGCCAAACTAAAAAAAGAGGGGAAAGATGCGTCAGATTTGATTCTAGAAATGAAAGAAGTCTCTGCCCAAATAAAGACCCTGGAAAAGGAGGCTGATCAATATGATGAGGAATTAAATCAATTGTTGATGGTGATACCAAATATTCCTGATGCCTCTGTGCCCGTCGGAAAGGACGAGACAGACAATACGGTGGTAAGGATGTGGGGCGAGAAAAAACAGATGGATTTTGAACCCTTGCCCCATTGGGAAATAGGAGAAAATTTGGGCATTCTGGATTTTGCTTGTGCTGCCAAACTAGCAGGTGCAAGGTTTGCTTTATATAGGGGGCTGGGAGCCAAATTGGAGAGGGCTCTAATCAATTTCATGCTTGATATCCACACCAAAGAACACGGCTACTTGGAAATACTTCCTCCTTTCATGGTAAACAGGGCTTGCATGACCGGTACGGGTCAGTTGCCGAAGTTCGAGGAAGACCTGTTCAAGATTGAGGGCTGGGACTATTTTCTAATTCCCACTGCTGAAGTGCCTGTCACCAATATCCACCGTGAAGAAATTCTGGACGAAGAGCGGCTCCCCATTTCTTATGTTTCTTATACACCATGCTTCCGATCCGAGGCGGGTTCCTATGGTAAGGACACGAGAGGTCTGATACGCCAACACCAATTCAACAAGGTAGAACTGGTAAAGTTCAGCAAGCCCAACGAATCATGGGAGCAGCTTGAGATCCTTACCAGAAATGCCGAAGAGATATTGCGCCGTTTGGAATTGCACTATCGGGTAGTGTGCCTGTGCACAGGTGATCTCGGATTTTCTGCTGCAAAGACATATGACCTGGAAGTTTGGCTACCTGGCCAGGGGTTATATAGGGAAATTTCGTCATGCAGCAATTTTACTGATTTTCAGGCACGCCGCGCTGGAATTCGATTCAAGAAAAAGGGGACAAAGGGTACTGAGCTGGTACATACGCTCAATGGCTCGGGTCTTGCCGTAGGTAGAACGCTGGTGGCGATTCTTGAAAATTACCAGCAGGCTGACGGGAGCGTGGTTGTACCCGAGGCATTGAGACAGTATATGGGCGGGGTGGAAAAAATAACCGGACCGACACAATCATGAATAGGAAATGACGTAGATGTTATCCCAAAACCCCCGGGTGACAAGGAACTACTAACCCAGTATTCAGAGACTTACAAGATATGGTAGCCAGGGAAAAGATTCCAGAACCGGCCGAATTTTATCCTCGTTTCAAGGCCTTCCATGAGTTGATGGCCAATAAAATAAGGGAAATCCTTCTTGTCTCAAGCCCTTACGATGCCTTTATACTTGAAGAAGACACGAGCCTTGCCTCTCAAATTATCAATGAGTATAGGGGGTTGAACCTTAGCCAGCCACCACGGGTTACTAGAACTGCGTCTGCCCGTGAGGCCTTGAGATTACTTGAGCAAAAAACAGTCGACATGGTGATCGCCATGCCTCACCTGGAAGATATGGATGCTTTCAGCCTCAGTCTGGAGATAAAAAGGATAAAACCTTCCCTGCCGGTAACTTTGTTGGCGCACAGTACAAGAAGTATATACCCCCTACCGGAAAACCTGGATTGTACGGGCGTTGATAGGATATTTATTTGGTCGGGAAACTCTGATCTTCTCCTTGCCTTAGTAAAGAATGCAGAAGATAGCCTAAATGTGGAGCGCGATACCCGCAGGGCCATGGTCCGTGTTCTGATCCTGGTGGAGGATTCACCTGTCTATTATTCTTCATTTCTCCCCCTAATCTATAAAGAAATAGTGAAACAGACCCAGGAGGTATTGCAGAGCGGATTGAATGAGGAGCACAGACTCCTTCTTATGCGTGCAAGACCGAAAATTCTGCTGGCAAGAACATATGAAGAGGCCCTAGAATTCTGT
>DQZA01000107.1 GCA_011042035.1 Desulfobacteraceae bacterium | reverse complement strand
GGTTACTGGTTTTATGAGCGGCAATCCCCCGGTCTTGGAGACTATTTCCGGAGTTGCTTGATTGCCGACATCGAGTCACTGGCATACTACGGTGGAATTCATGCAATAGAATACGGCCTCTACGGTCACTTTCAAAGCGATTTCCGTTTTGCATCTACTACCGCGTCGATGGAGACGTTGTCACCGTGATAGCTGTTTTAGATGCTAGGCGTGATCCACTGTGGATAAGGCAGCGACTTGGATAGCGCAATAGCCAGAACAAAAGGATTGAGCTGACCACAAAAGCTGAGCCAATTTTTTGTAAATTCAAAGTATTAGGTGGCTTTTGTGTCAGCTCATCCTTGGCGTTCGGCGGTGAAACGGTGGATTCACCCGTTCGTTCTATTCCTCTTAAAAAATCTAACCGGTTTTATTTGTTTTCTGTTAACCTTGATTAAGGAGAGTGCTATGAAGAGTTGTAAGTTATTGGTTTTACTGTTTGTGTTGGCTTTTTTTGTAAATCCGGCAAACGCAGTCACATCAAAGTGTGAAGAGTGTCATAATAAAATTACCCCTGGTATCGTAAAAGATTTTAATCGAGGGGAAATGGCTAAAGAAATGGATTGTACTGCATGCCATGGGGAAGCGCATAAAAATGCAGATGATGTAGACAAGGCAACACTGCCGACAATTGCCACTTGTCAAGAGTGTCACTCAGAACAGGCCGAGCAGTATTTAAGTGGAAAACATGCTCTTGGGCTGCTTCCTATAACTGCTTTCCCCGGGTTTGCACATGCCCAGCCAACGGCTTTTATTGCCGGTCAAAAGGGGTGTAATGGATGCCATAATCTAGGCATTAAAGATGAAAAAACCAAAAATGAGGGTCTTGCCGGGGAATTCAGAAAGCACTATAAATACGGAATGGATTGCCAGAACTGTCATACCAGGCATGCCTTTTCAAAAAAAGAAGCACTTCAACCCGAAGCCTGTAATCAGTGTCATACAGGGTTTGATCATGCGCAATGGGAAATGTGGAGTCATTCAAAGCACGGGGCCGCTTATAATACGGACAGAGAAGCGCATAGAGGTGCAACTTGCCAAGATTGTCATATGGCTGGTGGTAACCACAGAGTGATGACGGCATGGGGCTTTCTGGCATTGAGATTGCCTGAAAAAGATGCCGAATGGATGGGCTACAGAGTAAGTATTTTAAAAGGCTTGGGAGTCCTGGATAAAGACGGTAAACCTACCGGGAGACTGGAGGTTGTAAAAGCGGCCAATATGGTAAGGTTGACTGAAGAATCTTTTAATGCTGAAAGAGAAGCGATGGTAAAAGTATGCCAACAATGTCATAGTGCAATTTATGTAAAAAAGAATTTTGAGAATGCTGACCAGATGATAAAAGCATCTGATGAGATTTTTGCCGAGGCGATTGAACTTGTGGCAAAACTATATCAAGATGGAATTTTAAAATCTAAAACCAATATGGCAACATTTCCGTATCCGGATCTTCTCACTTTCTATGAAGTTGATACTCATTTAGAAGTGTTGTTGTACGAGATGTTTATGGATTATAGACAGAAATCTTTTCAAGCTTCATTTCACTTTATGCCAGACTATACCACATGGTATGGATTGGCAAAGTTGAAGAAAACCATAGTTGAAATGAGAGAAATTGATAAACACATGAGAATGGCTCATAAACACAAGGCTATGGCAAAGTAGCGACAGAGACTATCACCCACCCACTCCGGCGCTTAAAACCGTTGGGGTGGGTGAAAATACCTTAAACTTCATGTGTTCAAATAAGGGGCACTATGAAACCGAGGAAAATTAAAGACAATATTTACTGGATGGGCTTTGTCGATTGGGACAGTCGGCTTTTTGATTCGCTTATTCCTCTGCCGGACGGGACCAGTTACAACGCCTATTTAATTGAGGGGAGCGAGAAAACCGTTTTGCTTGATGCGGTTGAAGAGGAACTCTTTTATGAATTGGAGGGACAGCTTGAGAATGTCGCTAAACTTGATTATGTGGTTGCTCTGCATGCGGAGCAGGATCATTCCGGTTGCATTCCCCAGATCCTCGCCCGCTATCCGGAGGCAAAATTAATTACCAGCCCCAAGGCCAAAGGGATTCTTATAGATCTGCTCCAAATATCCGAGGAATCTTTTATCACGGTTAAAGACGGAGAAACCCTCTCGCTTGGTGATAAAACCCTGGAGTTCATCCATACACCCTGGGTTCATTGGCCTGAGACCATGGTTGCCTATCTTAAAGAAGATAAAATGCTGTTCAGTTGTGATTTTTTCGGTTCGCACATTGCGACCAGTGATCTTTTTGTTGTCGATGAAGGTCGGGTCTATGAGGCTGCTAAACGCTACTATGCCGAGATCATGATGCCCTTTCGTAATGTCATTAAAAAGAATCTGGAGAAGGTTGCAGCTTATGACATTGATCTCATTGCACCGGGTCATGGGCAGATCTATCCCCGGCCGTCGTTTATCATTGATGCCCATAAGGACTGGATCGATGGATCGCTGAAAAACAAAGTGGTCATCCCTTATGTTTCCATGCATCATAGCACCAAAAAAATGGTCGATTTTTTGGTTGCCGCACTGCTGGAAAAAGGTGTCAACGTCGAGCAGTTTAACCTGGTGGTTACGGATATAGGGAAACTGGCAATTGCCCTTGTTGATGCCGGAACCATTGTTGTGGGTACGCCAACAGTACTTGCCGGCCCGCACCCCAGCGCTGTTTATGCCGCTTTTCTCGCTAACGCATTACGTCCCAAAACCAAATTTTTATCCATTATCGGTTCCTACGGGTGGGGAGGTAAGACGGTCGAAACCTTGGCCGGATTGATTCCTAATCTTAAGGTGGAAGTGCTTGATCCGGTACTTGTCAAAGGCTCGCCGAAAGCGGCTGATTTCAAAGCCCTTGAAAATCTGGCTGAGACCATTGCAAAGAAACACAAAGAGCAGGGCTTTGCATAGCCGCAGGGTAGTTTTTGTAATTGGCAATGGTAATTGGGTCAGACTCGATTGCTTTTGTCAAGAAGGAAAATAGAGGAAAAATTGAGACAGATTTATTTTCCCTTTAACAACTTAATTGGTAATAAATCGCCGAATAAAAGCATTCACGCAGACCGCGAATAGCTGCCGAAACTCAATTAAAGTCCCCGGCGCGGCTGGTGATGCAGGTCGTTAGCCCACTATAAAAAAATCATGGATGAGAAAAGAGTAACCAAAAAATATCCTTCATCAATCCGCAACTGGCCTGAAGATGACAGGCCAAGAGAGAAATTGCTAAAACACGGCGAGCAAGTTTTAAGCAATGCTGAATTGCTGGCTATTTTAATAAGGGAATAAATTGGGGACGTCATTGACTAGCTTGACTTAATTTTTCGTTCTCCTTGTAATTGCATTGGAAATGTCAGACATAGGCAGACATAGAAACTGCGAGTTGTCGGGCTCGCGAAAAATCCAAGAAGCTACTGACTTATCTTAAGGAAATGCGGAATATTGCTTTCCTCTATCTCCTGCTCCCGAAACACTTGGACGGTGCATAATCTTATTGAAAGTGGCCACTGATTCTTATTCATTCCGGCCCCCCGTTCCTAAGCAAACCGGCCACTGATTCCGATTGAATCCGGCCATTTTTTTGGACGGATAGGAATCTTTGGAATTTATACACAGCGGCATTGGATAGCAGAGATTTATTGGTCATTTTGTTCTTAAAGGACAAAGAAGGACAAATTGGCCAGAAAGAGGTTATCCATGCGCAAGACAAGACAGGTATTTTGTTTGAAGTGGGAAGGTGCCTTTAGCAATCGTGTTCAGCAAGGGCCCTTCTTTCTTCGTAAGCGCGTCGCACAATTTCCACGTCTGCAATAAAGTGATCTATCTCCTGCATTGTAAGGGCCTGTGGGCCGTCGCACAGAGCAACTTCCG
This sequence comes from Desulfobacteraceae bacterium, assembly GCA_011042035.1. Lineage (GTDB taxonomy): Bacteria > Desulfobacterota > DSM-4660 > Desulfatiglandales > Desulfatiglandaceae > B111-G9. The sequence continues at coordinate 2,383 of DQZA01000107.1, read as the reverse complement.
GCCTGGGATGGCACTCCACCAGAATCATGTTAGCCCCTGCGATCACGCCCTGGGCCGTAGCGTGAAAGATGTCGAGCAACCCGTCAGGTGCACGGTCCTTTGAGCCCACGGAATGTGTAGGATCGATACACACAGGTAGCCTGGTCAGTCTCTTCACAACCGGCACATGGGTGAAGTCCACAAGGTTGCGATGGGGTTCTCCCATTCTGGTTTTTATCCCCCTCAGGCATACTACGATTTTACGATTTCCCTCACTGGCAATATACTCGCAGGCATTCAACGACTCTTCCAGGCTGAGTCCCAAACCCCTTTTGTATAATACAGGGAACTCATGCTGAGTGCCCACTGCCTTGAGAAGCTCAAAATTCTGAGCGTTTCTTGTACCTGTCTGCAGCATCACTCCCGTGGGGTGCCCGGCCTGTTCAAGGGCGTCATTGATTTCTTCAATATGTACTGCCCTGAGCACCTCTATGGCCACTATCTTTATTCCGTATTTCCCGGCGAGTTCAAAGACCCAGGGCAGACAAGACTTCCCGTGACCCTGAAAGTCATAGGGATTCGTTCGAGGCTTGTAGGCACCCATGCGGGCGGTAGTAATATTCAGTTCCTGAAGTTTTTTGAAGACTATTTCCACGTGCTCTGGGGTATCCACGGCACAGAGTCCAATGAAGATATCAAGGCAGTCCTGGTTGAAGGAAACCCCATTATACTCAAAACCGATTTGGTCTAACTGTCCTCCATGGCGCCCTATCAGGCGATATTTACTTGAGACCCTTATTACCTTTTCCACTCCCGGCATACGCTCCAGGGTCTCAAGGGGCAAGTCATGAGTGGGACCAATCAAATAAACTTCCGTTACTACCCGGATGGTGCCCTGAACATCCGAAATCCTGGGTTTGATATCCGGAAACTGCCGAAAGTAGTTCATTAGTCGAGATACTTCAGCACTTTCAGGGCCGATATCCGGTTTTAAGATTATGATCATTGTGTTACCTCTTGTTGGCGTTCATTATAGAAAGAGAAATTCGCAGAGAGACAATTTTTTATGTCGTTGTATATTGAATCACACAATGATAGTTCTCTTCTCCATTGCTTGCAAGAAGAGAGTGATCTAAGAACGTTCTCTATAATTGCTAATTTAAGCTGAAGCCCCTCTTTACGTGTCATGAAATGCCAAAACGGTATAGAAGAGTATGTAAGCTCCCTCAGGGCATCTCCAGTGCTGGGCCGCCAGGTGGTATTTTACAAAGAGTTGCCCGCCATAGAGGCCTGTTTCAACAGTCCCGCAAGGCCGCGTGGTCCGATGAAGTGCAAATGATTCTCGAAGGCAGCGGTATCTCCCGCCTCTATTCCCACCAGGCCCTGGCTATTGCTCTCATACGCTCAGGTCGACACGCAGTGATATCTACACCGACAGCAAGCGGAAAGACCAGACATATAATCTCCCTGTGATTGAACAGATTTTAGAAAATCCGCTAAGCCGCGCACTTTATCTTTTCCCTTTAAAGGCCCTTGCCCGGGATCAGATGAAGGCATTCCGGGAACTGGCCGCCTGTTCTGGCCAAGGGAGGCTCCCTACTTGTGCCACCTATGACGGAGACACATCGGCCTGGAAAAGAAAGCGATTAAGGGATCTGCCCCCGAATGTACTTTTAACCAATCCCGAGATGCTCCACCTCTCCCTTCTGGCCTACCATGAAAAGTGGGCCACATTCTGGCAGGGCCTTACCCGCGTCGTAATAGACGAAGTTCATACATACAGGGGTGTCATGGGCTCTCACATGGCCTGGGTATTCCGGAGGATGCACAGGGTCTGTGCCCATTACGGCGTCAACCCCACTCTGGTATTTTGCTCCGCTACAGTTGGAAATCCTTCTGAGCTTACCTCCAAGCTGTCCGGGCTTAAAGTGCAGGCGGTGACAAAAAACAGCGCCCCTCACGGCAAGAGACATGTGATCTTTATTAACCCTGAAGACGGGGCCTCACAGACAGCAATTAAATTGCTTAAGGCCGCCCTTCACCGCGGTCTGAGAACCATAGTCTACACCCAGTCCAGGAAGCTTGCCGAGCTGATCAACATCTGGATAAGCCGGAGAGCAGGTCCTATGGCCAGGCGCATAAGTGCGTACAGGGCCGGTTATCTGCCTGAGGAAAGGAGAGAAATTGAAAACAGGCTCTCGAACGGTGAACTTCTGGCAGTAATATCCACGAGTGCCCTTGAGTTGGGTATTGACATAGGGTTACTGGATCTCTGTCTGCTCGTTGGTTATCCGGGCACAGTCATGGCCACATGGCAAAGAGGAGGCAGGGTAGGACGCAGCCTGCGGGATTCAGCACTGGGGCAGTGGTAAAGGAAGACCTGCGAAGGCTGTGGGGCTGGACT
>DQZA01000297.1 GCA_011042035.1 Desulfobacteraceae bacterium | reverse complement strand
TCAGACAAGGAAAATCCAAGGCTTAAAGACTGAGCTTATTTCCCTGAAGACTCAGGTCTATGAAGCTCAGCAACAATTGGCCTTGCTGAAACGTAAGCCCAGCCCAGAAACAGCTACAATGGAGATGGTCAAAAAGGTTGTGCCACAGCGGGCAAATATTGAGGAAACGTTGCCATCTCCTGAAGAAGCTAAGGGGACTGAAAGTCCACCTCTTCCTCAGCAGGCTGCCCAGATTCCCCAGCCCCCCCCTGAACCAAAAGAGTTTGTTGAGGTAAGAGACCTAAAGGTCAAAGTTTCTTCTGCAAGTCTTAACGTAGCCTTCAAGGTTTATAAGGCATCGGACAGCGCGGGTCCTGTGCGGGGTTACGTTCACATAATATGGATAGAAGAGCCTTCTGAGCCATCAAAGGCATGGAGCTACCCAAATGTAATCTTAGCAGATGGAATGCCCAAAGATTATAAAACAGGTCAGCTTTTTTCCATCAGGCGATTTCGCAAGATCAGGGCCTCTTTTGAAAAAAAGGCCAATAAGGACATACCCCGGGTGCTGAGGATTGTGGCCTACAACAGCAAAGGAGAGGTAGTATTTTCCAAAGACTACGATATGGCCCAATTTATCAAAGGAAAGCCAGCCCAATTAAGGCCCCGTCCATCCGGAAAGGAAAAGACCTCCCCTGCTGAAAAAAGCAAACCCCGCAGCCCTTCCCAAAGCACTAAGGCACTGCTGAGCGGCTGATATTTACTCGTCGGTCCTTCCAGCATATTCCAGAACAAGTGTGTCAGTCCATGGGTCTGCCTTTTTTACTTCGACCCATATGTAGTGTCCCTGGCCAAGTAGAACCCCTTCCACCTTCTTGATGTCTGCTGTCATCAGGAAGTCCGTGAGGACGATTCGATATTTACTCCTGATGTCATCAAGCACCATTGCCTTAAACTTCTGACCTAAATTGCGGGAGAGCAACTTTAAGATCCAGTATCTAAGCCTATTCCTTTTGATCCTGGTCAGTGTTCTTAAGGCTGGTTCCACTGCGATCCTGATTTGGTCCAGTTGTTCCTTGCTGTACAATGCCTTGCCCGAGAAAAGATACTCCCTTATCTGCCTCTGAACTACAAGATCGAGATACCTACGTATGGGAGAACTTACCTGCGCATAGGCGTCAAGGCCGAGTCCACTGTGTGGTCCAGGTGAGGTGTCCAGGAGAAGAGGATAGATTCTTCTTCTTTGGAGGAAAACATACAGAAGATAATCCATGGCCTCCTGCGAGAGTCTCTCAGAGGGCTCAGCTTGGGTCCTGTAAAGAGCAGGAATTTGATTGTCCCTGCAAAAACGCCCTGCCAACCAGTTATAAAGTATCATTAACTCGGCAACTATCATCCTGGAAGGTGTGCCTTGGTCCAGGAGAAAGGTGGAAATATTGCCCTGTTCGTCTATTACCACCTGGACTTCGGGCAGAGAAAGGTTGAGAGCACCCCTTTCCTCTCTTCTCTGGCGTAACAGGCGCGCCAGTCTAAACATTTCGGAAAGAGATGGGTCGTCTTCCAAGGTTCCGTTCAGCGCACCATATACAAGATTCTTTGTTACCCGAATCTGGGCCAATGTGAACCTGTAATCCAAGATATCACCAGATCTTGTCATTCGGCAGATCAAAGAGACAGATTTTCTCTCTTTCCCCTCCCTGAGGCTCAAGGTATTCTCCGAGAGTTCCGGTGGAATCATCGGGATCTGGCGACGGGGCAGATAAAGAGACGAAGGCTTTGCTGCTGCTCCATTGTCTAAAGCTGTGCCGGGCCTCACTATTGAGGCCACATCGGCAATGTGGATGCCCAGTTCAATGATATTTCCTTTTTCCTCTATGCTCAGGGCATCATCATAATCCCTGGTAAAAGGCCCATCAATGGTAACCACAGGCAGATGGGTCAAATCCTCAACGCTTTTCTCGGACGGAGTAAAAAGGGCAAGTGAGGATGCCTCTTTTTTTTCTTCTTCTGTAAAATCCGATGGTATATTGAAGCGAATGAGGTCTAGATTTTCATCCTCATCCCATATCCCGAGGCTGACCAAGATGTTTCTTGCCTCTTCGATGCGCGATATTCCTGCGCGAGCAAGGAGTTCTTTGCCATCGGTTATCAGAGGTGCCTCTTTGCCAAACAGTGCGAGATCCTTTAGGACCTTGATGACATAGTCCTTTACTTCGGGTTCTTCAACGGGCTGTCCGTTTATTGCCTTTTTGATCCATTCGCTTCCTTTTGAGAGCCTTTCTTCACGGAGGGCCTCTTCCTCCCTCTGTCTAAGGATTTGCTCCACCCTCTCTTCTGTGTTGGCAAGGAATCTTCCGTCCTTTAGGCGAAAGTGAAGCCGATCTTCAAAAAGGGCTCGCACCAGGGCGCTTACGTGATGGTCCGTGACCGGCTCACCAAAACACAGTTCAGCAAGGTACCTATTATCAAAGCTCTCTGCTTCGCCCTGAACCAGCTCCCAAAGTTCCTTTGCGTCCACTTCCTCTTTTAGTGCCTTCCTAATCGCCTCTGTCTTTTTCAGGTGTTCAATGAGCTCCTCCCGCGACCTGGAAACGTCAATAGTTGTGTCGGAAATCAAAAGGGCTCTCTTGGATGAGAGGTTTACTTCACGGTTTGATGTAGTAAGTAGGTGCAGCTTACCACCTTTGTCCTGCATGCAGAGGGAGCAAATAATCTTGCCTTGGTCAATATATTCAACGATTCTTCCTTGGCTCATTACTAATAATCCATTTTGATAAAGTCTAGCAGTCTACTAACAACTGTACCAGGTTCTGTCAATAAATCCCACCCCCGATGTTGTGCTGAGTTTTGCTCTTTATTTGCATTGACCAAAGGGCTCTGATAAAATACAAAAATCGGTATCAGGACTCTTCGTGCATCCGGATCTTTTCACAGATCTAATAGGGTTTGGATGAGGTGGAAACAGGAGCCGCGCGATTAACTGCTCTGCCACAGTTCAATTGAAGCTCATCGTTGCTATCTCTCCTTTGCATGCTGGAACCGAACCATAACTGTCCAGGAGGAGTGAATGTCAGATTCATGTATCGGGGTCAGGATTGGCAACTTACTGAGGAAACTGGAGGAAAAGAGGCTAGATGCAGCTTGGATAATTCAGCCAGAAAACCGAAGGTATCTTTCCGGCTTTACAGCCGAGGACCCTCAATTGACTGAATCATCGGGTTCCTTGATAGTGGGAGAGGAATATCGACTTCTCTTGACCGACTCAAGGTACACAGAGCAGGCCAAAAAGGAGGCCCAATCTTTTGATATCATAACAGTCAAGGGAGATCTCATTGGAGAATTTCCCCAGATTTTGTCCAAGATTGGTTGTAAAAGACTCGGACTTGAAGATGGTTACTTGATTTGGGCCACTTATACAAGGCTAAGAGATAGGATCGAGGAGCAAGGCGTGAAGGTTGAGCTGGTGCCGATGGGCAGTGTTGTCGAGGACCTGAGGAAGATAAAAGAAGATCAGGAGATTGAAGCCATAAGGGCCTCGGCAAAATTTATTGCCGCCATAGTTAAGCAAATGCCCCAGTGGCTGACTCCTGGCATGAGTGAGAAAGAGGTGGCGTGGGAAATTGAAGATAGGGCAAGGCGTTCAGGAGCCGAGGGGATGGCATTTCCCCCAATAGTTGCCTCTGGTCCCAATGGCGCGCTTCCCCATGCAGTCCCTACTGATAAAAAGATCGTACCAGGTGAGCCCATTGTGGTGGATGTCGGGGTGAGGCTCAATGGATATTGCTCGGATACCACTCGAACTTTGTTTTTGGGAAAGCCTGATCGGTTTTTCCTGGATATCTACAAGGTGGTAAGGGAGGCGCAGCTCAAGGCCATAGACGCCATTAGAGCGGGTGTTAGCACTGATGTCCCTGACAAGGTGGCAAGGAAAACAATATCGAGGGCCGGATATGGACAATATTTTTGCCATGCCCTTGGACATGGTGTGGGCCTTGCCACACACGAAGGTCCGAGACTGAGTCCCAGAGAGCCCGAAGTGTTGTTGCCCGGCATGGTAGTAACTGTAGAGCCGGGTATATATGTTCCTGGTAAGGGTGGGGTCAGGTTGGAAGAAATGCTTCTGGTTAGGGAAACCGGTGGCGAAGTTTTGACCAAGGACATTGGTTTTTACGTCATGGAGTAATTGGGCAGATGGAAGACAAAGCTATGAACTCCCCCCACTGGGATGATTGGATCGACAGGTTTTTGAGCTACCTCAGGGTTGAAAGAGGGCTTTCAGATAATAGCCTAGAGGCCTATTCTAGGGATATAGCTAATTTTCTTTGTTCTCTGAACGGGGAGAAAACCCATCCCTCTGATGTGTCCCAGGAAGACGTTCTGAAATATATAATGGCACTTTCCAGATACAAGGCCCCGAGGTCGGTAGCTCAACATCTGTCAGCCATAAAGACATTCTTTCGGTTTTTGACATCTGAAGGCCACATAACTTCTAATCCAGCGCGGCTAGTGGATTCACCCAAGATCCCTCGAACCCTTCCCGATACCCTTTCGGTAAAGGAGGTGGAAAGATTACTAGGCGCTGTTAACCCGAATACAACCCTGGGCTTGCGAGATCAGGCTATGCTGGAATTGGCTTACGCTACCGGAATGAGGGTTTCTGAACTGGTGGGCGTAAAACTTCAGGATATCAATCTGGAAACAGGCTTTGTGCGCGTGATGGGCAAGGGGCGCAAAGAAAGGCTTGTGCCCATAGGGAGTAGGGCACGAGAAGTGGTAAAAAAATACATCTCAGAGTCTCGTCCTCAGATTTTGAAGGGAAGCTCCGCCCAGTCGCCTTATCTTTTTGTGAATGCCCGGGGAGGGCAGCTTTCAAGACAGGGATTTTGGAAGATATTGAAGGGATATGTGTTGAAGGCAGGGGTGAGAAAGAAGGTCTCGCCCCATAGTCTTAGGCATTCTTTTGCCAGCCATTTGCTCGAGGGAGGAGCGGATTTGAGGTCGGTTCAAGTGATGCTGGGCCACTCGGATATTGCTACAACACAGATATATACCCATGTGACTGGAGAAAGATTGAGAGAGATTCATGAACAATGTCATCCGAGGCCATGATGGATAAAATTATAGTAGTCCATGATAAGGCCCCTGATAATATAATCGTCAAAGAACCACTGGAATTCCGGAGCGCTGATTGGCAACTGGGTTTTTTTATCCAGATGACAAAAAGGCAATCGGAATGGTTGGAAGAACAGCGTAATTCTTTGCATAAGCAAGGCAAGAAGGGTATCAATCAACTTCCTCCTCACCACTGTCTGCAGGGTGGGGTTGCAGGCACGATAGGCGCATTGTTTGCTTACAGACATGATGAAGAGAAAATGAGGAAGGTGTATTACCTTGCAGGTTTGGTAGATTGTCTTATCAACCAGATTAATCCTATCCTGCGAACGGCAATGCTTAGAGACCTTTTCAATAAGGTTCAGCAACTAAGAAACGAACTGGCGGTCAGGTGGCCTGGAACGCTTGATCATGTCCTCCTTCCCATTGACATGGCCCTATTTAATGAGATGGAATACAAACGTAATTTGGCTACAGCAAAAACCCTTAAGAGCCTTTACAAGACAATTGAGGACGGGACTCAAGAAATGTTTGATATCCTGTCATTGGAGTATGCGTTTTATTGCCCTTACCCTCGAATCTAGTAGGGATAAATAGACTGCCGAAAAAGCCCAGAGTGAAGGCATTTCAACAAGAGAACTGGGAGCAAATATGGACGACCCGCACAGGCTAAAAAAGTTGCTTGCAGAAAAGGAAGAAGAGATAAGGCAACTCAGGGTGTCCAAGCTTTTTCTCGAAACCCTCTTTGAGGGGATTGATGAGGATATATTGGTAATCAACTCTGACTATACTGTGCTGGATGCAAACAAGGCATTCTTGAAAAGATGCGGCCTTAGCAAGGAGGAGATAAGAGGAAGAAAGTGTTACGAAATAAACTACAATTTCCCGCACGCTTGTAAACTAGAGGATAATTTGTGCCCTCTGGAAAAGGCAAGGAAAACCAAGGGAAGGGTTGAGATAAGCCACAGATATGGGAAGGGAAAAAAGCAAAAAGAGTTCATGAGAATAATGTACCCTTTGTTCTTCCAAAAGGGACAGCCTGAGTGCTTCATAGAAATATCGAGAGACGTAACGGAGTATCGGACCCTTATTAGGCGACTACAGGCGTCGGAAAAGAAATTCAGGGCCATCCTGGATACAGCTAATGACGCAATCCTGAGCGTGGATAGCAACAACAGGATCATACTTTTCAACAACGCTGCTGAGCGGATTTTCGGGTACAAAAGGGAGGAGGTGTTGGGTGAGAGTCTGAAC
>DQZA01000018.1 GCA_011042035.1 Desulfobacteraceae bacterium | reverse complement strand
CTACTTGCCAACCTCACTTGCTCATTTGCCGCCGAATAGCCTTTGTAGGTCTGCCTAGTGAAAAAAACAAGAATAAAGAACACGCCAATGCTTATGGGTAACAACAAATGCCACGGCCTAAGCCGCCTTATCTTGGACGGCTTTCCGTCAAGTGAAACCTGCCTCTTTCTTGAAAGGGCACCCGCTATGGCGGCAACGCTGGGATTTTCAACCAGCAACGGCAAGGGCTTTAGCTTGTTATCCCTTGGCGGCGGCAAACCGGGCACTCCATCCTGGCCCATAAAATATACTTCACCATCAACATCCTCGAACCTTTCCTCCAAGCCCGCAAGAACCAACTGGCTTGCCCCTTTTCCTTCAGACTCCGGCCATGAAGCCGAGTACAAAAGCCCTTCCCTTGAAAACACGTCTAGCTCAAAGCTGCCATCCTGAGGAGGCAGGATCAGCTTGAGAGGTAGGCTGTAGTCCTGTATTAGTAGCCACGAATAAATACCCATTGAAAAAGGTCCCACCCACTTCAAGAGATGACGCTTGCCTGATTCACTGAAAACATCAAGGATTCGGTCAATCACGTTCCGTTGCGCGTAGAATACGAGAGCATTGATGGTGCTGTCTTCCCTTTGGGTCAGCAATACGTCATGGTATATCTGGTCCAATGGTAGATGACAGTACACCGCCAAGTTGTTTTCCACAGAAACCCATGCCTCTTCCAGATCCATGGGTGGCAGGGTCATGTCCCTTACAAAAAATGAGCCCCTTGGCAGTACCAGGTAAATCTCGTGCCTGATGCCAGGAGATATCCCTTCCAGGAACCTGCGCACGCAAGAATACTCGCTACCCTCTATTAATCCCTGTGGTTCAAGGTCAGGGCCAGGCCTTGTTAGTGACAGCCCCAGCATACCCTTCCTGACACAGCAATAGTGCAGCCCATCTCTTTCAAGGTAAAGTCCGATTATGTCTCTAGGAAAAATGGCCATTGCTCTAGTGTTTGGCTTCCTGCGTCCTCATACTTGAAATCAGCGTGGTACGGTACACCTGAAACGGCTGCCACCGGACCCCTCTCTTTCTTAAGAAGGCAAGGACAAGGTCATACGCATTTCCTCTGCCTCGAATTACCATAGTCAATCTTTTTACGCTACCGTCGAACAATGTAAATGCATCCGAGATGGATACGGGGCCCGATTCCTCACTTTTCTCTCCATCACCCTTTTCATTAATAGAGGCGAGGGGGTCTCCCCAAAACAATTCCGTGGTCATACCACGAACGAGCAATAACTCAGTCAGAGCCTTGAATGGCCCATTGCCAGGCCCGTAGGGGAGTCCTTGGTTTTCGTAATACTCCGATTCCGCTCCATGGAGCCTTGTAAGGTTATCCGGGTCGCGCCAGTCCAAGATCGCGTCAATTAATTTATCGGCCCTTTCTTCATTATCATCGGTCATTAACTCCAATATCTTCTCCCTAATGTCTGGATCGGGTGCGGAATTCATGTTTATTCGTTCTTTCTCTTTTTCCACTTTTATCCATACCTTGACTCCGCCTGGTGACAGGGCCAACCACTTACTCTCCTCTTCCTGGCCTGACAGGGGCGAGGCATCCGTAGCAAAAAGCTCCATCACGGAATTGATAGCCTGGCTCCCTTTTTCCACATTCCAGGAGGTTGAGCAAATCGCGGACTTTTCTCGATTATGCGCCAAGTAATCCCCGGTCAGATAGGCCAGCAGCGCCAGCACCCATAACACCAGAATTAGAATGCTACCTCTATTCTCAAGAATCTCTAATTTCACCGTGGTATCAGAACCTCATCTGTTTTCCCACGTGGAAATACCATATGGCGGGCGAAGATTGCTCCTTTCCCTGTGTACCTATTGCCAGGCGTATGAGCTTTGGAGGAGAAGGTAAATTGCATGCCCATTCTTCTTCCCATTGATCTTCATCCTCTAGGTCAAACATCTCTTTGCCGCTATACATTAGCTCAAAGATGCTAACACCCCGTATCTCGCTCACAGGCTTTAGCTCCCCATTCCAACTATCAGATAAAGGATCAAGCTCCTCTTTTAAATCTTGAGGCCTTGTTATGGGCTGCTCATATAGAATTAGAGTCTTCTTATCAGAATCGTAACTATAAGTCATCCTTAGAAGTCCCTGCAGTGATGATCCCATGGGTGCAAAGCAACTGAAAAAAGAAATGGCATCCTTTTTTCCACAGAAAGCAAACCTAGCCCCTTTTACACGGCTACGTGCAGGTGCATTTGGCATGATGCATTCAAGTTGCCTTTCCAGCAGTCTGGGTATGGAAGCAGCAATCAGTTTTTCATCCCCTTCCCTCTGCCCCCTTTCCCACGCACCTATGGTCAATTTTAGGGCCATTGATAGCACCAGTACCACCATTGCCACCAATGTTATAGTGACAAGCAGCTCCAGTAGTGTAAATCCCATCTCGCAAAATGCCGAAAAACCTTTTCTCTTTGCCACCACCGCAAAGCTCTCACACGGTCGTACTCGGAAAGTCCCTGATGAATTGCTCATTACTCGCGGTACCATCGAGTTAAGCAAAACCTTTCTTGTTCTCGGTGCCCGGCCCTTGAAATGCACAATTTAATCTCCAGCATTCCTGGAATCTCCACGATCTGTTCATTTTGGTCTTGAAGCTTCAAGGGCGAGACCTCAAAGGAATAATGCCAATCCTTTTCATCTTTAATGGTGCCCTCTGCGCCCCTTGAGTCCAGGGCAGCTCTCACAAACTTAGGGCTTGCCAACAGGTTATGGGCCACCCTAGCGGCTTGTACAGTTTCATCAGCTTTCCAGGAAACCCTCTTGGACTGTGAAAGGGTCTCAAAAAGAACACCAAAGGAGATGCCAAGGATAATTAGCGAGACTAGTACTTCAAGGAGTGTGAAGCCGGTATTATTGCGTAATTGACACACCCCCGCTTATCCCTCTTCATCCATGGGTAATATCAGGCCTGTCAGTAAATCAACACGAAAGGCAAGTAAGGGTTCTTCATCTCTTGAAAGGAACAGGGCCCCACCACTTGAGCTGCCATCAGGGAAAAACCGTATACCAAAAATGCCGTGCTCCAGTTCATGGATACCCTTTCCTTCCACTCGCATTTCCGGCGGTATATCAATGGGATTTTCTTTGTCAATCCAGCACTTCCTCTCCTCCGAAGAGATGTAAAAGGTTGATATGTTGCCATGGGTGATGGCCAGTCTCCTCGCCTTTCTACAAAGGCTGACCATCTCCTGCGCAAACAGCCTTGTGCGTTTCTTGGTGATGGAGCGCCCTACACTGACAAACACAAGAGAACTCATGACACCAAGTATCACCAGCACCACCAGCAGTTCAATAAGTGTGAAGCCGTTAGAATTGGATTTCATTGATCCCAAAAATGGCAGTTAGCATTGAAATAACAATTCCACCTATAATGAGCCCCATGACAAGAATGGCAGCGGGCTCAAGCAGGGAGAGATAGGTCTTGAGCCGCGTTTGAATTTTTCTTTCCAGTTCCTCTGATGCTCGCACCAGCATTTCCCCCAACCTACCCGTCTCCTCGCCAACGGCCGCCATCTCCACCGCTATGGGAGGAAACACTGCCTGGGCCTCCATAATAGTAGTTATACGCTTTCCTTCTCTGACCTTTTCATGAATCTGTTCAACGGCCCTTCTTATCACCTGGTTGCCCGCAATATCCTTTACAATGGACAAGGCCTTGAGCAAAGGCACACCACTTAGTATTAAGGTGCCAAGTGTCCTGGTGAAATGGCTCACTTCTACGTCTGCAATGAGTTTGCCGAAAATCGGCAAGCGAAGCATTAGGGTATCCAGTTTCTCTCGGCCAGTCCTTGTTTTAAAAAACCGCCTCAAAAACAACAATAGCAGGCCTCCTCCCACGGGTATCAACCACCACCACGTCTTTACAATCTCGCTAAGATCAATCAAGACCCTCGTGGAAAAAGGCACCTCTACCCCAAGGTCGTTAAAGATACCCGCGAACTTCGGCACAACGAAACCCATTATCACAAGCACGGAGATAATGCCCACCGCTATGAGAACAGATGGATAAATAGAGGTGGAAATAATAAACCTCTTGGTTTCCTCGCTTCGCCGCATAAACTCTTCCACCTTGCTCATTACCTCGGGCAACACTCCTCCCATTTCTCCCACCCGAACCATATTCACATACAAACTGGTGAAGTCTGCGGGCCTCGAACTCATGGCATCCGATAGGGCCTTGCCCTCTCTAAGCGAATCCTTGAGGAACTTTGCGGTATCAATTATTCCCTTCTCCGAGGCAGCAGCGATGATTACATCAAGGGCCCTATCCACGGAAAGGCCGGATTTCAAGAGTTGGGCAAGATCCCTCGTGAATGTGAGCAGTTCCCTGTGCTTGAGCTGTCTTCGAGCCCTGGGAGAGAGAAACTTGCGACGTTGGGATTGATCCAACCACCTCACTAAAACAAGCCCATGAGCCCGAAACGAGGCAAGCAGGGCCTCTTTGCTGGGGGCCTCAGCAGAACCCACCACCTTTATTCCGTCTTTATCTACGGCTTCGTAATGAAAGCGTGGCATCACCGGGCGACTCTCAAAACTTCCTCGTAAGTGGTAATTCCCTGGCTCACCTTATGAAGACCATCCATCTTGAGCGAAACCATACCCTCCTTCAAAGCGTCTCTGTAAATCTCGGTCCTGCCGGCACCCTTGAGGATGGAGCTCTGGATGTGCTCTGAGAGTGGAAATAGCTCGAATATCCCAATCCTGCCCCGGTAACCCGTTCCACCACACTCATCGCATCCCTTACCCTTGAGGTATAATGGCATTAATTTCTCAGGAGTCACCTCCAATTCCCGAGCCAGCATGGTTCTCTTTTCGTCGCTCACAGGGACCTCTTCCGAGCAATGCCTGCACACCTTCCTTACAAGCCTTTGAGCAAGCACTGCAACCAGAGAAGACACTATCATGAACCTCTCTATGCCCATGTCTTCCAGCCTTGTAATGGCGCCTGCCGCATCATTGGTGTGAAGAGTGGAAAATACCATGTGGCCCGTTAGCGAAGCCTGAACAGCAATCTCAGCGGTTTCAATATCGCGGATCTCTCCCACCAGTATGATATCAGGGTCATGTCTCAGGAATGATCTCAGGCAATTGGCAAAGGTAAGGCCTATCTTAGGGAGGACCTGGACCTGGTTGATACCTTCCAGCTGGTATTCTACTGGGTCCTCCACCGTGACGATCTTTCGGTCAGGGGAATTGATGGAGTTGAGCGCCGCGTACAGAGTGGTAGTCTTCCCCGAACCAGTGGGCCCCGAGACAAGCAGCATGCCATAGGGCATGGAAATAAGTGATTGGAATTTAGAAAGGATTTGATCTGAAAACCCCAGCCTGCCAAGATCCAGGAGTACATCTTCCTGGTGAAGTAATCTCAGTACCAGACATTCGCCAAAACCAGTTGGGATTGATGATACACGTATGTCGATCTCCTCTTTTCCCAGCCTGAACCTTATCCTGCCATCCTGGGGTAGCCGCATCTCCGCGATATCCATCTTGGCCATTAGTTTCACCCTGGATATGATGGCAGCCTTCAGCCTGCTGGCTATGGCCTCCTGGTCGTGAAGTACCCCGTCAATTCTGAACCTCACCCGGACATATTGCCTGCGCGGCTCTATGTGAATGTCAGAAGCTCCCACCTTGTAGGCCTTGCTTATGAGATGATTAACCAAGCGAATTACAGGGGCCTCCGAGGCCATGTCCTTAAGCTGCTCGGGGTCATCCCATAGGCGATCTTCAAGGCTCATATCCCCTTCTTCTGAATCCTCCTGTCCTGTCATATCAGCCTCGGCCTCGTACCATCGATATATATGCTGGGCGATGACCTCGGCCGGGGCTCTGAAGACCTTGATGGGCTTGTTGTATGCCCTGAATATGACTTCCCTGGTATTGAAATCAAAGGGGTCTGCCATGGCAACACTGATGTATTCGCCATCGTCAACCAAAGGAACAAAGAGAAAATTTTTCATAAATGTAGCAGGCAGGAAGTTTACTGCAGGCGGGTCATCAGGAAAATCACTGGCATCTATATCCGCCACATCCTCGGAAAGCCCATCAATGACATCAGCCTTTTCATTTTGTTGCAGTCCTTTCTTACGTTCCCTGCTCAACAGGGATTTCATCTTGTCTTTCTGAAGGATTCTCATTAATTCCTTCCTTACTCCCAGCTCACAATATCCTTGTCATAGCCCTCTCCGCCCTCTACGCCGTCCTTTCCGTAACTGAACAGGTCATAATCTCCATGTTCTCCTGGGCCGCAATACTGATAAGGCCGACCCCAAGGATCAAGGGGAACTGGTTTTGGCAGATAAGG
>DQZA01000196.1 GCA_011042035.1 Desulfobacteraceae bacterium | reverse complement strand
TGCTTTGCGGCCTGCTCTTCCTCAATGGGCCTCATTCAATCCACTTGGAAATCCTCTTTTCTTCTCCGAGAAGACCCTGTGGCCTATACAAGAGGATAATCTCGAGTAATACGCCAATGAGCAAGAAGCGGATGTAAGGTGCCCTTGCCTTGAGTGTGTATGGCAAAAGGTCTGTGGCAAATTTCGTGCCTATCCAGATGCCCCAAATCACGAATGCCCCAGTAATGGCACCCTTATTGTTGCCACTGCCACCGGCCATTAGCATTACCCAAATTATAAAAGTGCCATAGAGAGGGGTGAATACATTGGGCGAGATGGCCTTGGTGTAATGTGCATATAGTGCACCAGCAGCCCCCATGACCATAGAACCAAACACCAAGGACTGCATTTTGAAGTGGGATTTATTTTTTCCACTCATGGCAGCAGATATTTCGTCCTCCCTAATGGCCCTCAGGACCCTTCCCCACGGAGATCGAATACCAGTTTCAATCAAGATATATACTCCTACCATTATTAGAAGAACGATAACCAGATACACATAATTGTAATTGGCAGGGTCTACCAGACCCTGTAATGGTTGAGGCAACCCCATAAGCCCACGGGGTCCGTTTGCAAGCCATGCTTCATTGTTAAATACGAGCCTGAAGGTCTCGGCGATTCCAAGTGTTGCGATTGCAAGATAGTCTTCACCCAGCCGAAGGGTGGGTATACCTATTAAGTAAGCCACGATCCCACACATGAGTGCAGCAGCCAACATCCCCACAATGAAGGGCATATTAAGACCGAATAATTGATGCACGTAGTGTGCATAGACCCCGGTGGGTTTGGGAGTTGTAACCAGTGCTGAAGTGTAGGCCCCGATGCAGAAAAATCCGGCGATCCCGATATTGAACAAGCCCGTGTAGCCCCACTGGATGTTGAGACCCAGGCAAAAAACGGCATAAATCCCTGCCATGATTGCCAGGGAAACCAGATATGCAATAATTCCACTTAGTTCCATTCTAGCTGCTCCCTCCGAAGATTCCTTTAGGCCTTATGAGCAAAATGAGGATCATTATTACAAAGGCTACAGCAGGCTTGTAAGTGGGCATCAAAAAGGCCGTTGACATTTGCTGGGCCACGCCGATTACAAAGCCACCAACAAGGGCCCCGTACATATTACCTATTGTGCCAAGGATAGTTGCAGCGAATATGGGGATAAGAAAGTTCCACCCCATATAGGGATGAAGCTGCACGTCAATGCCGTATAGAATACCTCCTGCCGCAGCAAGTGCCCCTCCTATACCCCAGGTCCAGATTATGATTCTCTCGGTATTTATTCCCGAAACGAGGGCCAAATCAGTATTGTCGGCAGTGGCCCTCATTGCCTTTCCCATTTTGGAATTCTTGAGAAACAGGTGGAGGGTCACTATTAACACGATTACTGCAACCAAAATGAATACTTGGTCGGGTCGGATCTTAATATTGAGGGGTAAATCAATGGCTGGCCTCAAAACGCCTGGCCTATAGAATAACGAGTCGGCTCCCCAAAGGATGAGAATAATCATTCTCAAAATAAAGGCCGCTCCCAGAGACGACATGGCCATTATTACAGCATTGCTCTTTTTATCTCTTAGTTTCCTATATAGGATTCTATCTACAACGATAGCAACGATGCCCACCAGGAACATGGATACGGGAAAAGCTATAACCATGCGCAAGCCAAAGGAAAGCGGGAAAAAGATAGTATCGGGTACGCCAATCCACGCTAGCAAATCTGTTACCATGAAAAGGGCTACATAGGCCCCTGCCGTCATTAAATCACCATGGGCAAAATTTGCGAGTCTAACAATGCCGTAAACCAAAGTAAGGCCCACAGCTCCCAATGCTATTATTCCGCCAAGTACTAGCCCATATACAAATAATTCAAACACAATCAACCTCCCAAGTAGAGGCGCCCAACCTCTTCGTTCTCCAGTAATGCCTTTCCAGTGTCATCGAGCACGTTTCGGCCCATGGCAAGGACATAACCGTGATTGGCCATTTTAAGGGCTTCCCTAGCGTTCTGCTCCACAATTATCATGGAAACTCCGGTTTGGTTGATCTCTATAATTTTTTGAAATATATCTGAAACAATGACTGGTGCCAGCCCAGCCGAGGGCTCGTCCAAAAGCAAGAGTTCTGGATCAAGCATAAGGGCCCGCCCCATTGCTACCATTTGCCTCTGACCGCCTGAAAGGGTCCCTGCCTTATGTTTTTCCCTCCCTTTCAGTGCTGGGAACAATTCATATATCTCCGTTATCTTGCCAGTATAGTCGTCGTTTCTAATGAATGCCCCCATCTCAAAATTTTCTTGTATGGTAAGGGAAGGAAACACGTTTTCTACTTGGGGGACATAGCTTATCCCCTTCCTTGCAACCTTATCGGGTTGGAGGCCAGTTATATCCTCTCCCTTGAAGATTATTTCCCCAGACCGCGGTTTAAGGAGGCCAAATATGGTTTTCAACAATGTAGACTTCCCCGCCCCGTTAGGACCTATGATAGAGACAATCTGGCCTTCTTCCACCTTTATGTGGACATCACGAAGGATATCCATTTCCTCATAGCCTGCTGTTATGTCCGTCGCCTTTAAAATGGTCATCGGTATTGCCCACCCAAATACGCCTCAAGAACCCTCTCATCTCTCTTCACCTCTTCAGGGGTTCCTTCGGTCAGTTTTCTCCCTTCACTCATAACAATAACCGGGTTGCAGAGGTTCATGACCAAATCCATGTCGTGCTCCACAATAAAGAAGGTGATCCCTTTTTCTTCACATAGCTTGCGTATGTTATCCATCAGCTTTGCAAGTAAGGTGCGGTTTACCCCTGCAGCCGGCTCATCAAGAAGCACCATCTCGGGCTCTGCCATCATGCTGCGGGCAAGCTCTAAAAGCTTTTTTTGGCCCCCTGAAAGAGAGCCTGCATACTCGTCTTTTAACCTAATGAGCTCCACAAACTCAAGGACCTCCAGGGCCTTGTCGCGGATTTCCTTTTCCTGTCGCTTTACAGTGCTGGGTCTGAGCCAGGTATTCCAGACCTTCTCACCCACCTGTCCGTCCGGCATTACCATGAGGTTTTCCAGGACCGTCATCTGGGAAAACTCCCGCGTTATCTGAAAGGTTCGATACATCCTTTTCTTGAAAATCTGGTGAGGTGGAAGGCCAGTGATATCATTACCCCGGAAGAAAACCTTTCCTGAATCCGGCCTTAAATGCCCAGTAATAAGATTAAATAGGGTGGTCTTTCCTGCTCCGTTGGGGCCAATCAGACCAGTGATAGTGCCCTCTTTGACCTCTAAGGAACATTCAAATACGGCCATCACGCCGCCAAAGCTTTTGCTGACTTGCTTGACCTCAAGCATAATTCATCCTTTGTGAGCCAAAAAAGCTTGTTATGTGATTGGCTTAATCCGCCAGAGGCGGACGAGGGTTTAATCCGCCCCTTGGGGCGGTTAAGATGGTTTCCGATTGATACCCCGCTGCTTGCGGCGGGGAAGTTTATTTCAATCGCGGAAGCATAGCTAAAGGTCAAACCATTGTCAAGAAAAGTTTCGATTTGCTTTACAATACAAAAAACGAACAAGGCCTTCAAAATTTCTTGAAGAGCGGTTCCTCTTGAATGACAATAGAATTTATGGGTCCACGGGCTATAAGACTTTACGAATTAAGACAAAACAATCTAAAGGGCTTCGATCTTGCACTACCCTTTCATAAGGTTATTGTTATTACTGGCTTGTCAGGATCGGGTAAATCAAGCCTCGCCCTTGACACCCTGTATGCAGAGGGGCAGCGAAGGTATGTGGAGACCTTTTCGGCCTATGCTCGGCAATTTCTGGAAAGGATGCCTCGCCCCAATGTCGGACGCATAGAAAACATTCCCCCTGCCATAGCTATTGAGCAGACCAATCCAGTGAAAAACTCTCGCTCCACGGTTGGAACACTCACCGAGATAAACCACTTCGTGAAGATGTTATTTTTCAGGGACTCCATACCCTATTGCCCGAATTGCGGACGCCCCATAACACCATCCACGCCCCAGGACTCTGCCAATGATCTCCTCGGCAATGCATCTGACACCAAAGCTGTAATCACCGCAACGATGGAGGTTAAAAGGGATTTTCATTACCTCAAGCAAGGACTGATCCAAGCCGGGTACTATAGGGTCTTGGTTGACGGTCGTGTGGCGGATCTTGAGGACCTTTATGAAGCGCAGAGCTTGGATGTGGTAATTGACCGGGTAAGAGTCTCGGCCAAGAATAGGGCCAGATTGGCAGATTCACTGGAAAGGGGTTTAGCCCTCGGTGGTGGTAATGTAACGGTACATGTTGGGGACGGCCGTATAAGAAGGTACTCCACCCAATACGGATGTCCATATTGTGGAACTCGATTAAGCACTAGGACGCCCAATCTCTTTTCCTTCAACAGCCCGGTAGGCGCATGCCCCGAATGCCATGGATTTGGCCGCATAATTGATGTTGACTGGGACCTGGTGGTCCCCGACCCGCGATTGAGTATCAAAGAGGGGGCTGTAAAGGTGTTTGAGGCCCCTGGTGCAGCAAGGGAAAGGCGAGACCTGGTGAGCTTTTGCCGAAAAGAAGGCATCCCCCTTGACCGACCCTGGGGAGAGCTATCAAGAGAATCCAAGGAAGGCATTCTATTTGGCAGAGGCGCCTGGTATGGGGTGAAAGGATTCTTCAATTGGCTGGAGACCAAGTGTTACAAGGCCCATGTCCGAATATTTCTGTCCAGATACAGGGCCTACCTTACTTGCCCTGCTTGCGATGGAGCTCGATTCACACCCGAGACCCTGCTCTATAAGCTAGACGGTCTCAATATTGCGCAGTTATATGCCTTACCCATTGAGGAATCTTTTGCATATATGAAAGAGCTTGGTGAAGAACGCTTTGATGCTGCAAGCAGGCTAGTTTACCACGAAATCTATAGGAGGCTTTCTTTTCTCAAGGATGTAGGGCTTGACTATCTTACCCTTGACCGCCAGTCTCGCACCCTGTCAGGCGGGGAAGTGGCCCGCGCCATGCTCACGCGTGCCCTTGCTTCCAACCTGGTAGAGACCTTGTATGTGCTTGACGAACCGACAAAAGGCCTTCATGCAAGAGATGCCTCCAGGGTAGTTAATACCCTGCACAAGCTTTCGGCCCAGCGTAACACCGTGTGTGTGGTGGAGCATGATCCCGTGATAATCAGGGCCGCAGACTTTGTTGCGGAACTGGGCCCGGGAGCGGGTGAGAAAGGCGGGCGACTTGTATTCACAGGATCGCCAGCCGAGCTTTCTTGCAAACACACACCGACAGCAGCATATCTAGGCAAAGACAGGCACCTAGCGCTGGCAACCAGCAGGCCACATACGTCTCCCAACTCATTCGTGGTCATAGAAGGGGCCCAGGAAAACAATCTTAAGGATATTGTTGTCCAGATACCGAAGAAAAGCCTCACGCTAATCACTGGTGTTTCGGGTTCTGGAAAGTCTACTCTGCTGGAACTGGTATTGTTCAGGGGGGCCATGAGGAAAAAGGGGCTTTCCACAGAAAGGCCGGGCAAGTGCAGGGATATTAAAGGATTGGAGGATATCCAAGAAGTCATACTCGTAGATCAGAGCCCCATTGGAAGGACCCCCCGCGGAAATCCCGCCACTTACCTCAAGCTCTATGATGGCATCAGAAAGCTGTTAGCAGCAACAGAGGGTGCAAGGCTGAGAGACCTAAGCCCATCTTCATTTTCTTTCAACGTGCCAGGAGGCCGGTGTGAAGAGTGCAGCGGGCAAGGTTATGAGCGAGTTGAAATGCAATTTTTGTCCGATGTTTATCTGCCGTGCCCAGCATGTGGTGGAAAAAGATTCGGGCCAGAGATCCTCAAGGTTGCATATAAGGGAAAAAACGTCTCGCAGATTCTGGACTTAACATTCGAAGAGGCTAGAGAGTTTTTCTCTGATCTACCCAAATTGGCGCAAGTCCTTTCAGGCCCAGTCAAGGTGGGCTTGGGCTATCTGCGTTTGGGCCAACCCATCCATACGCTTTCAGGGGGAGAGGCACAGAGGTTAAAGCTGGCGCATCTACTTTTCACCTCCCCTAAAACCGATTCCCTCCTGCTGGTGGACGAGCCCACGGTAGGACTGCACCTTCAGGATGTTGAACGTTTGATGTTCGCCTTGAGGCAGCTTGTGGAAAAGGGAAACACGGTAGTGATTGTGGAGCACTGCATGGATGTTATCGCAAACGCGGACTGGGTGGTGGACCTCGGCCCGGAAGGAGGCGAAAAGGGAGGGAAAGTGGTCTTTCAAGGGCCCCTAAAGGAACTGTTAGGAGCTGGCAATTCCATCACGGCGCAGTGTCTCAGGGAATACCTCAGGGGCGATGACAAGGATG
>DQZA01000303.1 GCA_011042035.1 Desulfobacteraceae bacterium | reverse complement strand
CCATTACTTCAATCCTCCCTAGCCCAGCGATTAGGCCCTCCTACTGCCTCTGCCAGCTTGCCACTCAGATCGACGGGCAGGCTGGAAAGAGACCACTGCCCCACCGGCATACTCCAGATCAATCCTGCTTGCTTCTTGTATACGACCGCTATTCTTCAGGTGTCTGAGGAGCTTCCGCAGTTTTGCAAGCTGGACCTTCAAGCCTGCCGGCCGCATCTGGATCTCTGCAGGTATCCCTCTAAAGTAGACGGAGAAATGCCTAGTATCATTTATGTGGATCTCAGAGAGATTACTGAGACCAATAGGCCCCTTATCATTTTTTAACATGTCCAGCAGCGCGGCTATCTCCTTAAGCTCTTCTCCTGCCTCAGATCCCAAATCAGACAAACCGGTAATGATTGGTAGGTCAACGGGTTCGAGAGCCTCAACTTCTTTGAATATCTCTCCCCAGCGGTTCATATAATATAGCTTTTCGGCCACGACAATTGCCCATGCCTCTTCTCTTACTACCGATACACACAAGGTATTAGGAAGCCGCCTCTCCAGTCGAGCTGAACGTATCCATGGATCAGATTCTATTTTTTTCCTGAGCTCATTAAGCTTTAGCGCCAAAATATTCTGCCCTTTCTTGATGCCACAAATCCTCAGGATCCTTTCCTGTCCTTTCCTATCAAGGCCGGTTATATTCAGCCGCTCCAAAGCAAAAAAGGGGCTGGTGAGTACGTAATGATAGCAATAGACAAAAATCAGGCTCATAAGGGTTACGGTGATCAATGCAACAGCAATTTTTACAATGGCCGAACCCAACCCTCTTGCCCTCATTTTCCAAACACGGAACCCTTTTTTCCGCTTCACCCGTTGCTTGGTTAGGGCCTTTCTCTTATCTGTTTTTCTACCTGTCAACCCAGCACCTCTATCTCAAGCTCAAGGTCTGTATTGAATCTATGTTTTACTTTCTCCTTAATAAGCTCAATCAAGGAGATGATATCACCAGCCGTTGCACCGCCAATGTTCACGATAAAATTGGCATGCTTTTCGGATATCATGGCTCCGCCAATCCTTCTTCCTTTTAGTCCCACCGCCTCTATCATCCTCCCTGCATAGCCGCCCGGGGGGTTTCTGAATACTGATCCTGCGCTTGGCAGGTCAATGGGTTGACGCCGTTTCTTCTCCTTCAGATATCCAACTATGCGTTGTCTGACTGCTTCAGCGCTATCAGTCACCAGTGATACCAAGGTCCTCAAAACAATGGAATCAATGGGTCTGTTAAAGTGTCTATAGCCGAAGTCAAGCTCCCCTTTATCAATCCAACTAACAGACCCATACCTGTCCATCATCTCTACGGCCACTATGCGATCTCCCATCTGACCCCCGAAGGCCCCTGCATTCATACAAACCGCGCCACCAACCTTACCCGGGATACCTGCCAGAAACTCCAATCCCGTGAGCCCCCGGTCCCTGCAGTACATAAGTAGATCGAAGAGCGAGGCACCAGCTCCCACCACCAACTCATTGTTTGCCTGGTTGCTGCTCGCGATTCTTTCAAACTCACCCTCGAGCAATATCACCACCCCTTCTAGGCCTTCGTCCTTGACAAGTATGTTGCTCCCCCTTCCAAGTACCCTGTACGGTATGGCCTCGCTACCAAGGTACCCCACCAACTCCCTTAGCAAGTCTGCGGAACTCACCTCACATAGTGCCTCAACATTTCCTCCTGCCCTAAATGTGCTCTTCTCGCCAAGGGGATAATCAAAATGCACTCCGTTCATTCCGATCTTTTTCAGGTTTTTCAGTTGCGAGGGTGTCATTGGAATCAGGCCTTCTCCAATACCTCTAGCAATCTCTCGCCCACCTTGTAAACATCACCTGCACCGAGGGTAATTACCATGTCCCCCTCTTTTACTCTTCTCAGTAACTCAGAGACCGCAGCCTCATTGTGGCCCACCGTGGTTACATCTTTATGGCCATGCTCCCTGATTCCCTTTGCAAGCCAACCAGCGTCAACCCCCTCAATGGGGTCCTCCCCAGCCGGATATATAGGGGTTATCAGAAGGACATCAGCCTGATTGAAACTCTTTACGAATCTGTCGTAGAGATCCTGTGTCCTGCTATAACGATGCGGCTGGAATACCACCACCAGTCTCTTGTCTGGCCAATACTCCCTGGCCGTATTCAGTGTAGCCTGTATCTCAGTAGGATGGTGACCGTAATCGTCCATCACCGTTATACCGGCCCGGCTCCCTTTTATTTGAAAGCGTCTACCCAAACCCCCGAGCTCCTTTAGCCCATCTTTTATCACCCTTATATCCAAGTCTAATTCCAGCCCTACGCCAATCGCGGCAAGGGCGTTGAGAACATTATGCTCCCCGGGCATCCCCACTTGTACACATCCCAAGGAGTGGTTCAGGTACAAGATTTCAAACTCAGATCCATAACTGGTTTTAATCAGATTGGACGCCCTCAGATCAGCCTGCGAGGACAAGCCATAAGATAGATATCTTTTCCTTATCCTGGGGACGATCCCTTGTATTTCCTCGCAGTCAAAGCAAATCACACAGGCCCCGTAGAAAGGCACTTTGTTCATAAATTGAACAAATGTATCCTTCAAGGCCTCCATATCTCCATAGTGGTCCATGTGTTCGCGGTCGATGTTGGTAACAACCACAATGGTCGGAGAAAGTACCAAAAAAGACCCATCACTTTCATCCGCCTCGGCAACGAGGAAATCCCCTTCGCCCAGCTTGGCGTTGGATCCGCCCCATATATCGAGCCTACCCCCTATAATAACGGTGGGATCAAGGCCCCCGCGTGTCAGGATAGAGGCCACCATGGATGTTGTCGTTGTCTTCCCATGTGCACCTGCCACAGCTATGCCATATTTCAACCGCATCAACTCAGCAAGCATCTCGGCCCTAGGGATTACAGGAATTGCCCGATCTCTTGCATATTGAATTTCGGGATTGTTCTCCTTAACAGCCGATGAGTAAACCACTACATCTGCCCCTTCGGCCTGCTCATAGTTGTGGCCAAGATAGACCTTGGCCCCCATGCTGGCTAATCTTTTTGTTACCGAGCTTTCCTTCAAATCAGAGCCGCTTACCTGGTACCCCAGATTGATCAACAGCTCGGCGATACCACTCATCCCTATTCCACCGATGCCTGTAAAGTGTATGCGCTTTATCCTTCCGAATCTTTTCACTATTCCACCAACTCCAACAACTGCTCAGCAATTACCTTGGCCGCATCCCCCCTTGCTAGGTTTCCTGCAGCAAGCCCTCTCTTTTCCAGTGACACCCTATTGTCCATGGCCTCACATATATGATCTGCCAATAACTCTGGTGTCATGTCCTTTTCGAAAACCACAATTGCCCCACCCGTATCAGCTAGGGCCTGGGCATTGAAATCCTGGTGTCTGTTGGCAGCGTATGGATAAGGGATGAGAATGGCCGGCTTTCTCATGGCCGCAAGCTCGAAAATCGTGGAGGCCCCTGCCCTGCAAATCACGAGATCAGCGCGTAAATAGGCACAGGCCATGTCTTTTATAAATGGCAATACTTCCCCCTCTATCCCCCTTGCCTTGTAATCGCTCAAAGTCCTTTCAAAATCTGCCTCGCCAGTCTGATGTATTACGTGAACCTCTTTTCCCCTGGACCTCATAAGGTAGAGGGCCTGCACGAAGGCCTTGTTGATTGCCGCAGATCCCTGGCTGCCCCCCATAACCAAGATTGTAAATTTCCCTGCTTCCTCTGGTTTGCTTTTTGAAGCGCTGAGTATTTCTTCGCGAATGGGCATACCCGTAACAATAATCTTGCGCCCTCCCAGCAAATCCCTTGTTTGCTCAAATGAGACAAAAATCCTGTCCACAAATCGAGCCAGCATGCGGTTAGTAAAACCAGGAACAGTGTTCTGCTCGTGTATGGCTGAAGGGATCCCTTTTAGCTTCGCGGCTATACATACAGGACCAGCGGAATATCCCCCAACACCAAAGACCACATCAGGGGCAAACCTTTTTATGTGCCCCATGGACTGAAATACGCTCCTTGGGATCCTAAAAAGGACAGATAAAATTTTTCCAAAGCCCCTGCCCTTCATGCCCTCAACATCCACCATTTCCACTCTGTATCCCTGGGCCTTGATTAGATCAGCTCCTCTTCCCCTTTTTCCAACAATAAAAAGCACCCTGCAGTTGCTGACGCGCTTTTCCAGTTCGCCTACGACAGAAATGGCCGGGAACAGATGCCCCCCTGTCCCACCGCCTGCCACGATTATGCCTAATTCTTCAGGCATCATGCGAGCCCTTGACTAGAACATACTCTTGCCATGCTCATCCCGTGCTATCACCCTGAGGTGGCCTGGGACGCAATGTTGAGTAATACGCCTATGGCCAGCAATGTAATCACCATGGATGACCCCCCATAGCTTAACAAGGGCAAAGTGAGCCCTTTTGTGGGCAACAACCCCAACACCACCCCCATGTTTACCAGCACCTGCAGGCCAAGAAGTGTAGTAAGCCCAAAACCCAAATAAGTGCTATAAAGGTCCTTTGCAG
The DNA here is from genome assembly GCA_011042035.1 of Desulfobacteraceae bacterium. Taxonomy (GTDB): domain Bacteria; phylum Desulfobacterota; class DSM-4660; order Desulfatiglandales; family Desulfatiglandaceae; genus B111-G9. The sequence continues at coordinate 1,862 of DQZA01000303.1, read as the reverse complement.
AAAGGGAGATTTGAACCCCCCGTATCACAATGAAACAAAAGGCAGCCACTACCCCACACACTCCCACAAATCCCAATTCCTCCCCGACTATTGAAAATACGAAATCCGTGTGTGGTTCTGGTAAATAGAAAAGTTTTTGTTTACTTGCCCCAATTCCCACACCTAACAATCCCCCTGAACCAAAGGCAAAAAACGAATGGATTATCTGAAAACCGACTCCTGTAGGATCTTTCCAGGGATTCAAGAAGGCCCACCACCTCTTGAGGCGATAATCCGCATGTATTATTGCCAGATAAACAAATGGTATGGCTGCCAGTATGAGAGAAAGGAGATACTGAATCCTGCATCCACCTATAAACAGCATAATGAATACCCACGCGCCGAGGATCACCGCGGTGCCAAGGTCCGGTTGAGCGACCAGGAGCCCCATCATCATCCCTGCCACCACGAGATGTGGGAATAGCCCTTTCCAAAAAGAACCCATCTGAGACCCCTTCTTCGCCATCGAGTATGCCATATAGACTGCAAGGGCAAACTTGGCAAACTCTGCCGGCTGAATGCTCAGTGGGCCCACTCTTAGCCAACGCAACGCACCTCCCACCCTTTTGCCCAGTCCTGGAACATAGACCATGATCAGCAGCACCACGCTCAATACCAAGATAGGATAAACAAGCTTTGCATAGATCCTAACAGGGATATATCTCGCAGCGAACATTACAAGGAGACCCAATAGACAGAAGGCGGCTTGTCTCTTGAGATAGTAATTACTATCCCCGAGGTGATAAGCTGCGATGTGTGAGCTGGCGCTATAGACCATAACCAAACTAAAACCCAGTAACAGCATCACTGCCACCACAAGAGGATAGTCATATATCGCGCCACTCGCCTTAGCCTTGCCCATGGATTATTCGCCTCACTGCTTGTTTAAACTTTTCTCCTCTCTCCTTATAGTTTGAAAACATGTCAAAACTTGAGCAGGCCGGGGACAACAAAACGATGTCACCAGGTGCCGCCCTGCTGTAAGCTTCCCTCACAGCGGTATCTATTGATTCAGCTCTGTAACACGGGATGATCCCGCTAAGGGCCTTTTCTATCAAATGAGCAGCCTCACCAACAGTTATCACTGCTTTAACACGACCCTTTGCTGCCTTTGCCAGAGGTTCATAGCTGGCGCCCTTGTGCCTCCCGCCGGCAACCAGCACTATGGGTCTGTCAAGACCCTCGATGGCTCGAACGGTCGCATCTACATTGGTGGCCTTTGAATCATTGTAAAAAGTTATGCCATTTGTCTGGCCCACCCATTCCATGCGGTGCGCAAGGGGCTCGAATTCCCTTATTGCTGTCTGAAACAGGTCAGGCTCCAACCCAAAAAAGGTATAGGCTAGGCCTACTGCCAGGAGATTTTGTGTATTGTGAAGACCCTTGAGCTTGTAGTCTCTTAGGGAATATTCTCGCAACTTTCCGTTCCTCACAACCATGCTGCCCTTTTGCACATAGGCGTGCCGGTCCTTTTTCGCCCCTAAACCATACCGAAAGACCCTGCGGTCTGATCCAAGGTCGAGGGCGGATAGGATGGGATCCTCGTCACATATAATGGCACAACTTCCTTCACCCAGGTTTTGGAAAATCCGCAGCTTGGATTCAACGTACTCGCCAAAACCCCTGTAGCGGTCCAGGTGATCTCTGGTGATATTCAAAAGTATGGCAACTCGCGGGCAAAAGGTCTCGGTGGTATCCAGCTGAAAACTGCTCACCTCCGCTACGACCACCTCTGGCTCTAAGCCCTGTGCAAGGAGTGCAGACAAAGGGGTGCCGATATTTCCTCCCACATAGGCCTTCATCCCTCCCCTTGTCAGCGCATG
>DQZA01000084.1 GCA_011042035.1 Desulfobacteraceae bacterium | reverse complement strand
TGGCCAAGAAATACCATCCAGACAAGGCAGGCCCGGAAGCAAAGGACCAATTTCAGGACCTTCAAGAGGCATATGAAGTCCTCTCTAATCCTGATAAACGAAGCTCTTACGACAGAATGCTCAGGGATAAGGAACGCGGGATACACTTTGGTCGTAAAGCCCCTATATACGATTCCTCCCCGTGGTACAGGGCAAACTTCCGCCGTCCCTTTTCGCGGCGCTATGGACCCTCGCGTGCCCATGCTGACCTCATTCTGATTCTTTCGCAAGAGGAGGCACAGGAGGGCCGGTCGGTGGAAGTGGACATTCCTTACTACGGCCCTTGTCCCCATTGCGGCGGTAGTGGCGAGGTGTGGTTTTTCCCATGCATGGCGTGCTTCGGGGAAGGGCTTGTAAGGGAGAGGAGAAGGGTGAGGCTAGATATCCCCGCAGGTATTGAAGATGGTTCAGTGGTAGAGATACCCATCCAGACAATAGGGTCCATAAAACGCCTTATCACCATTCTTATCGAGGTTCGGTAAAAACACATCCCAAACCAAATCACCTTCTGAGCCTTATACCTTTCTGGCCCAAGCGCCTTTTGCTCTGGCCTATCTTGCTCCAAGTTGTCCCTATTTGCTTTGTTTCGAGGCCTTTGGAGCCCTCATCGCCTTGAGTATTTCAATGCTATCCGTCAGTCCCTTGTGATGTCTTGCCATCTCTATGGCCATCCCGGTCAGCAATGCCATGGCCTGGGCGAAATTGACATCCTCCAGGGTGAATTCCCAAGGTTCAGAAGTGTATATCCGCAGTGCACCAATAACATTCCCGGCCACTTCAATGGGCACTGAGAGAATGGAAACTATCCCCTCTTTTCGGGCTTCTTCGGGATACTGGATTCTCGGGTCGTCGGATACATCGTATATTGCCACCGGACCTTCTTTCAGAGAATCGGCAATGGACTGCAGTGCGCTGATAGGGCCCTTGTTGAGATACTCGTCACTGAGGCCGAAAGAGGCCGCCACCTCAAGCTCATTGGTTCTGCGATTGATAAGAAAGACGGTACAGCCTTTGACGTCAAGGGCTCTTTTGATACCCTCCACGGTGATGAGAGCGACCTCTTCAGGGTCCTTGGAATGGGAAATCACCCTCGTGACCTTCAGTAATGTTTCATAATTCATAAGTTGTTTTTTCATGATTTCCTCCTTTGGTTAGGGTTTTCGTGGAAGATCGGCCTTTATGTATTTAAGACCGAAAGCAGGAAGCAAATAGGTATTTACCAGGAGAAAGAGATTCCCTTTCAGCGAAGTTAATAGAGTATACCACATTTCAGGGAAAAAGAACATGTTCTGTGGTTTTTTCTCTTAGGAGGAGCATGTCCACTTCCAAAGGAAAACGGCTCGCCTCTTTGTACCTCAACAATCAATTTTGTTTATCGTGCCTTGGGCAGGGCGGTAAGGTGCAGCGCCTTGTTACATGGTGAAGCATTAATGATTTGCTAAGCATTTATGCAAAACGCCTTTTCCGCATCAGGCAAACCCAGGCTCTAGGCGGGTTTGGGCGGCTAGAACCAAAATAGCTTGAAACTAGCGAAAGGATCTCGAAGTAAGGCTCCACAGAGTTAACAATATCTCTGGCAGTCCGCTGTGGTGGACCTGGGCCATCACGTTGTTCATCAGCGTTACCAAGAATACTCAGCCACAGACCATCTTTTTCTAAATGGGCAGCTACATTTTCAGTGAACATTATTCTCCCTTCATCCGAATCAAATGAATGAAAACAGCCTCTATCAAAGGCAAAGCCAAAAGGCCCCCCTCCAATTCTGTTTGTAAGGAAGTCAATCACAATAAAGTTGCATTTAACATTAACTCTTGAAGCTTTCTCGATAGCCTTTTGTATAGCAATCTCCGAAGTATCAACACCTATCACATCGAAGTTGTTTTGGGAAAGCCATATGGAGTTATCGCCGGTTCCGCATCCAATATCCAATGCCTTACAGGGTCTTATGGGCATCTTGGTCACAGTCCGGACAAGGTTGAAATCGGGTTTGCCAATATCCCAAGGAGTATTGCTTTCCTCATATCTCTTCTTATAGTGCTTCTCTACCGACATCATGTTTTTACCCTTTATAGACATATAATGGGGAACGCACTCGCAGTGGTTCAGCGAAGCTGCACCACTGTGGGTGCAGTGCCTCGTTCGGCCCGCAGCCGCCTTGATGATCTTCGGGGACGTCCTCCATGACCATCATGTTGTAGGCGTCCCGCAGATTCTCCTCCAGTTCCTCAATGGTTTCACCCTGAGTCATAATCTCGGGATGCTCAAGAAGCTTTCCCAGCCAGAACCTGTCGCCCTTCCAGTACACCATCGTAAGATGCCTATCCATATTGACCCTCCATCAAATATCATATTGACGTTAGCGTCAATCTGTATTCTTCGGCCGAATGCGAAAGCTCACCTGCCGCTATGGAGCGCCTGCCTGACCGTCGGGCAGACACAGCAGGCAGGCCTAAATATGGTAAAGTCAGGTTAACCACAAACCATGACCCATAGAAAGGAGGAAGCCATATGATATGATACTAACCTGAGGCCTGGTGAATAACACATCCACACATCCAAGGGTGTAATCAAACCGAACGCTGATGGCCATTTGCTCATGGCTCATGTTTTTTGACATCCGGAGGCCTTTTAAATCCCTGTTCTTTGTGTTTCATCGCAATAGTCTCAGCCAATTTCTCAAGAGCTTTAAAATCGGCCTCTGACGGTAAGCCTTTGGAAAGAACAGGTTCGATAACTTCCACTTTAAGATTAGGAATCATCCCTGCTAGGACTTCTACAGTCTTACCACCCCACCCGTAGGAACCGATAATGGAAAGGAATTTTGTCTTTGGCCTCAGGGCGTTTGCCAAAAACGCGGCATATGCGGCGTAAGGGTGAGGCCCGGCCAGGATTGTTGGAGTTCCAATTACGATTGTAGCCGCATCAACCAGGGCCATGGCAAGTTTTCCTATATCCGTAACAGCAAGATTGAACTGTTCGACCCCGACACCTTTCTCCGCAAGAGCAGATACAAGATAATCGACCATCTGCTTCGTGCTTTCGTGCATGGTTACATACGGGACGACTACTTTGTTTCGAAGTGGTCCGAGGACCCAGTCCTTATAGGCATCAATAATGAGGGAAGCCCGGGGATATATCTGTCCATGGCTGGGGGCTATCATTTCTATCTCGTAGGATGCCAGTTTTTCAAGGTTCTTCTGAATTACGTTTCGAAAGGGCATCATGATCTCGGCAAAATAGCGTTTGGCCGCTTCTAACACACGTCCTTCATCAGTAACGAATAGATCGGTTGTTGCGATATGGGAGCCGAAAAAATCACAACTGAAAAGAATTTTGTCTTCTTCGAGGTAAGTCGACATGGTTTCAGGCCAATGAACCCATGGAGTATAGATAAACTTCAGGGTCTTATCGCCAAGAGAGAGGGTCTCACCATCTTCGACAGTTATGAAATCTTTTTCAGGTACCTGCAAAAGATCCACGAGCATCCCTTTTGCCTTAGAGCTTGTTATCAGCTTTGCATCAGGAAATTTTTCAAGCACCCGGGGAATTGTCCCTGAGTGGTCCTGTTCTGCGTGTTGGGAGATGACATAATCAAGTTTTGGAATCCCTTCAAGTTGAGAGAGCAGTTGATGGGCCATGGGCGGATCAACAGTGTCCAACAAGGCCGTCTTCTCGCTCCCCTCGATAAGATATGCGTTATAGCTTGTCCCGTCCGGAAGCGGGACAAGGGTGTCAAAAAGACGTCTGTCCCAATCCACAGAACCCATCCAGTAAATTTTGTCTTTAATTTTCCTTGGTCTCATAATGCCTCCTCTATAAGGAAATATGCTCTTTTTCCCTGACAACTCGGAAACCGAGAAATTCTAATGCCTTTGTAACTCTTCGTTTTGCTGCATCAGCGGGAAACTTTGACATCTTAGCTTTCTACTCCAGCTTCGGCTACAACTGCTTGAAGGACTGGGGGATCTATCTCAAGTACTTCGTGGCCAAATGACTCAATATGGAATTTTATTGCCGACTTGACGTCTGCAAGAGCTTCTTCATAGGTATCTCCTTGGCCTACAATTATGCCCCTTACGCCAATGGGATAAGCAACATATCCATCGGGATGCTTTTCAACGATTATTTTGTATTGTTTTTTCATAGCTACATACCTCAAAGAAGATCTTCAAGTTGGTACCTCTGCCATTATATCACAAACAGAGACACACCATTATTCCTTTCTGATAACGGCTTCGAGCTCAGCCGCTGCGACCGAAGGTGGGCGGAGTGTAAGCAAAGCCCGCCGAAGGGAACAGTCGGCTGCAGCGAGGTGTTAGCACACTGCCCTGAATAACTTGACAACTGGATTCCCGGGGCTCACTTCACCCCGAATAGGTTAAACGTCTGTTCCGGCAGGAAATCCAATGACTCCATGAGGAAATACCCTGCTTTTTCCATTTCCTGCAATATGAGCCTCTCAGGGGTATAATGCCTGAATATACTAACAAAACTGAATCCGCTCTTCGGCTTGTGATCAATGATCGCAAGTTTCCCGCTTGGCTTCAGGAATCTCTTGAGATTGCGGAAATATCTGGCCGGTTCAGTCAAATGATGAAACACATTCCTTGCGAAAACAAGATCAAGAGCGGCTTCTGGTAGATTCACCTCATCCTCAGCCACCAGCACAAAGATGATGTTATCCAGCCCTTCTCGTTCAGCCTGTTGCCTTATGAAGTCTAGATACTTCGGTTGACTGTCAACTGCATATACTTTGCCGGTTTTCCCTATTTTCTTGGCGAATTTGAGTGTGAAATACCCTCCTCCTGAACCTATATCTGCGATTCTATAGCCTTCTTGTATACGAAGGCTTTCAATAATTCTTTCAGACTCATTCTTGCTCGATGCTGCTTCTCTGTTTAGCATTTTTAAGAAAAAGGAAGTAAACATAGGGCAACTCCTATCAGTGTAGAAAGTCAACACTTCCCTTCTGCCCAGTGCAAGGAAGCACTGAGCTCTCCGGGCGGCGTGAACGCCCAAGCTCACCTGCCGGGATGGAGCGGAGCGGAATCCCGGTCAGGTGCAGCGATCTGTTCACCAAGTTTTTTTCTCTGTCGCTGGACAAGTCTCTTTCCTAAAGAAGCTTGGCGTTTACGAAGATCTTGGAAAATTGATGCAACATTAAAGTCATGCTCTCGTGCCAAGCGCTCTCGTGTCTTTCTTACTTCTTCTACTATTGGGTCTTCATACATTGTTTTATACCCCCATCAATTCCTCTGGAGTACAGATCACAGGCATATCGTATCCTTGAGCATTGCATACTAGTGAAACCTTCCGAATTATTTGTGCATTGGCCAGATGCCTGCAATTCCACGTCAAGAGATAATCGATGCTATTCACAGTGGCTACAGCTATATGAGCAGCATCTCGAACAGATCTTTGAGGTATGGCACTCCCTCGAACCATCGCTTCAGTTAGAGCCTCAGCTTCCTCATTAACTTCCAGTACAGCAAGATCCTTGACCTCGTTCATTCTTTTCTTTGCAGCTTCAGTATCACTAGCTACTATCTCATCGATGACAACCTGAGAAATATAGCATTCGAAGTTATGACGTCGGGTAGCCCACCATTCAAAGGTTATCTGCTGATGAGCTGCTACAAGAATATCACGGCTTGGACGAGATACCAAGTAACTGATAATTGTCGTTTCAATGTATACAGATTCCATACAGTCTCCATGCGATCACTTCAACCTATCTTGGCACGTCCAGGTATTCCATCTGAAGCAGAACGCTCCGCATAACCGGCTGGCAATGAAGCGCCTGTCTGCGTGCGGCTCGCCCGCACAGGCAGGCAGCGGAATTGGCGTCCACTGCAGCGGTTTGTTAACCCATGTCTTTGATCATTTGCTCATATTCAGAATGAGATCCAATCCAAACCCAAATGAAATCTTGGCCATCTTTGACTGCAAGAGCTCTATGGTTAATCCCCACTCGAACTGACCAAAAGTTGCCCACCTTTTTGAAACGCAAAGAGGGATGCAAGGGATCCATCTTGAGCAGATCAAAATTCTTTTTGGCTATCTTCTGTAATCTCTCTCTCCCACCTTTCCCAATCTCGCTCATAAAACCATTCCCTCAGCCTGGCGAATTCTTCCCTCGAAAGGTCCTCAATAGAAGACAATATTTCTTCCACGCTTCGCATAATCTACTCCTTCTTTCCTTCTGGGTTAACGACCAAGCTCACCTGCCGCTATGAAGCGCCCCACCGGAGGCGGGCAGGCAGCGGAATATTTATCCGCCCCAGGCGGGTTTATCCGCCTGGGGCGGAGTGGTCAGGTGAAGCGATTTGTTATGTGCTTCTTCTACAATTCATTTTCCCTAATACCAGCAATCTCCATAAAGTGTTTGAGAAGACCAATCTTTTATGTTTTATTCCATGAATGGGAACAGAGAGGCGGACAGGCGTTCCTTCC
>DQZA01000287.1 GCA_011042035.1 Desulfobacteraceae bacterium | reverse complement strand
TGAGCATTCTGTCGTAAGAGCTTCGTTTATCAGGATTAGAGAGGACTTCATATGCCTCTTGAAGGTCCTGAAATTGGTCCTTTGCTTCCGGGCCTGCCTTGTCTGGATGGTATTTCTTGGCCAGTCTACGATAGGCGTCTCGGATCTCTTTGGAATCGGTCTCGCGCGATACACCGAGGATCTTATAATAGTCTTTCTGAGACATCTTCAGCTCAACCTGCCGCCGCGCCGGAGGTACTCAAGGCTACTTAAAAATTATCCATTCTGCCCCCCAATTTGTCAACGGCTGCCCGGTTGCCTTGAATATTACCGGAGCGGGACTTGACAAAACCCTTCATGGACTTAGTTTTTGATTTAAAAACAAAACGTTACACAGGAAGGAGGTGAGAAAATATGCCCGGATTGATACCGAAACGAGAGGGACGCGAACTGGAGAAATTACGGAGGGAAATGGACAGGCTTTTTGAAAGGCTGGGTGAATGGAGGCCTTTTTTCTGGAGGGGTGAGGAAGGAGAGTGGTTGCCGGCGATTGATTTGTCTGAAACTGCAAAAGAGATTATTGTGAAGGCCGAACTGCCAGGCATGGACCCCGAGAACATAGATGTTTCTCTCAGTGGCAATACCCTCAAGATACAGGGCGAGAGAAAACAGGAAAAAGAAGAGGAGGGAGAGAATTTTCACAAGGTAGAGCGCAGTTATGGTGCCTTTCTGAGAACCATCCAATTGCCTGCCGAGGTTGATTCCGACAATGTAAAGGCCACCTATAAAAAAGGAGTGTTGACTCTGAGGATGCCCAAGACCAAGGCCGAGACCATGAAGAAGGTGGAGATTAGCACAGAGTAAGCAGGCTTTTGCAGGATTTGTTTTGAGGTAAATAAAGCGGGTGAGAGCCCGCTTTTTTGTTTTCCTTTTCCCCTTGACTTTCAGTAAAACTTACAGTATAAAAGAGGACAGGAGATAGGAGTCAGGAGGGAAGCAAAAAACAGTTATGAGTGATCTAGAGTGCCTAAAGTGCTCTAAAATTGGTCTTCCTTTGACTCATTCTTGCTCCTGACTTCTGACTCCCGACTCCTTGTAACGGCTGATTGCTGAAAGCTGACGGCTGAAAGCTTTTTATAGGAGGCTCCCATGAAACTCACATCCAAGCAAAAGCAGTTCCTCACCTACCTTTCTGAGTACGTGGAGCGGTGGGGCCATGCGCCAAGTTTTGAGGAAATCCGGGGGCATTTTAACTTCCGCTCCTATAACACAGTGAGTACTTATCTAAAAATCCTGGAGCGAAAAGGCTACATACGCCTTCCAAAGGAAAAGAACAAAAAACGGGCCATTGAGGTGATCAAACCCGTAGAAGCAGGTCGTTTTGAGTTCCCCTTGCTTGGCAGGGTAGCGGCAGGAAAACCCATTGAGGCCGTAGAAGACCGCGAGGTGATCGAGGTTCCCCCCTCTATGGCCCGGGCCGGGGAGCATTTTGTGCTCCAGGTGCAGGGCAATTCCATGGAAGAAGACGGCATACTGGATGGGGACTACGTGGTGGTAAGGAAGCAGCCCACTGCAGAAAACGGAGAGACCGTGGTGGCAATTATCAACAATGAGGCCACGGTAAAAAAATACTACAAGCGAAAGAACTATGTAGAGCTGCGGCCGGCCCATAAAGGTATGGAGCCTATCATCGTAAAAGACAGGGATTTTCGTATCGAAGGAAAGGTGGTGGGGGTGATTCGATACTATAGGCGTTAGGCGTTAGGCGTTGGGCATAGGGCTTAAGGTAGTTGAGTTGAGATAGGAGGGAAAAATGGGAGATTTCCAAAAACTAAAAGTGTGGCAAAAGGCAAAAAAATTGGCAGTTTCCCTTTATAAAATCACAGTCCAAGGTCCTATAAGTAAAGATTACGGCTTTAAAGATCAAATGAGGCGAGCTGCCATCTCTATTCCTTGCAATATAGCAGAGGGAGACCAGTTGGACACTGACAAACAAGCAATCAAATTTTTCCATATCGCAAAAGGTTCTGCCGCTGAACTCCTAACTCAGGCCATCATAGCCTATGAAATAGGACACCTGTCCAAAGATCACTTTGATTATGTAAGGCAAGAATGTGAGTCAATTTCCAAAATGCTGACAAAGTTAATCCAGGCTAGGCAAGGATAAATTGAGGCATCAGGCGTCAGGTATTGGGTTCAAAGGACATTTTTCCTTTCGCCCAATGCCTAACGCCTAACGCCCAAATATCATGCTTCGAAACATCATTCATCTTCATATTCCAGCTTTCTCCATTGAAGTGGCAAGGGTGGTGGACCCAGGGCTGCGGGGAAGACCCGTGGCAATTGCCCCGCCTCAGTCACAGCGGAGCCTTATTGTCTGTGTGTCTCCCGAGGCCCGCAGGGAAGGAATATTCAAGGGCATGCCGGTACTGCAGGCCAAGGCCTTGTGCCCTTACCTGGAGCTATTGTCCCCCAACCCCGAGCTTACAGACAGGGCCTTCAAGGCAGTGACCTCCCTTGTCAGCCATTACACTCCTCTGTGGGAGCCTTCGCGGCCTGGGCACATATATTTAGACCTCACCGGCACACAGCACCTATGGGGCAAGGCCAAGGACACGGCCTGGCGACTTAACAAGGAAGTTCGTTCACGCCTACAATTGAGGGGGACCGCAGGTGTTGCCACCAACAAGATGGTATCAAGCATTGCCTCCCGCATCCTTCCACCTCAGGAGGAAATCATGGATGTCAAGCAGGGCCATGAAGAGGCATTCATGGCCCCGCTGAGGGTGGCAATGGTGCCGGGCATAGGCCGCTTCCAGCTCAGGGTGCTCTTAGAAGACCTTGAGATAATAAAGGTATGGCAACTGGCCTCACTTGACATGGAAAGCCTGCACCTCATATTCGGCTCCCGTGCCCCTGAAATACACCAAAGAGCTCACGGCATTGATCCCACTCCCGTGTATCCCATGCCCTCCAAGCCCATCATCAGCGAAGAAATCCTCTTTGCAGAAGATGAAAATGACAATGAAAGACTCCTTGCCGCCCTTTACTCCATGGTGGAGTGCTGCGCAAGGCGCTTGAGGGAAAAAGGGGCATACCCCCGGAGGGCGGGATTATTGATTCGATACAGCGACACAATGGAGATCAAGCGCCACCTGCGCCTTCCTTTACTTACCTACTGGGACTTTGAGCTTTACCCATACATGAAAAGGCTTTTTTTGAGCGCGTGCAGGCGCAGGACCCGAGTGCGGTTCATGAAGGTATGGTTCTGGGAATTCTTTTATGAAGATCGGCAGCTTTCTCTTTTTGAAGATCCCTCTCCTCAGGGGGAGAAGGGAAAAGCAATCGTACAGGCATTGGATAAGATCAGGAAACGATATGGGGAGGGGGCCATTCGGTATGCAAAAGCAGCATAGCTCACCACAGAGGCACACCTGCCTTGCCGCAGGCAGGGAGCACACAGAGAGGGCCTGATTTTCTCCAATCGGGAGATGCCGATTGGAGAAAAAACCCGCTGTTACTCTCTGCCAAGTGATCTTTGGCATATCACCATCAAGCAATACCACTGCTCTACCATGGGCTGTAAAGGCTCATTGGTACTTATGGTAACTGAGGCATTTTTGTCTGTCGGCATCTCCCGACAGACAAAAAATACTACAATCTCTGTGATTTCTGTGTCTCTGTGGTGAAATATGGAATTTATCCATTTAAACGTACATTCACATTATTCCAAAGGATGGGGGATTCCCACCATAGAGGAGCTGTGCCACGCGGCCAGCGCCCTTGGCATGAAAAGACTTGCCCTCACTGACACCAATGGCCTCTATGGTCTTATATTCTTTATTCAAGAGGCCCGAGAAGCAGGCATAGAACCCATAATAGGAAGTGAGATTGTTGTAGGAAGCCACAGGGCCCTTCTCCTTGTAAAAGACCGCTTCGGGTACAGTAACCTCTGCCGCATCATCTCGGCCCGCCACTGTGACCAGGATTTTGACCTCACCTGCGCTATAGCAAGACACCGCCAAGGCCTGACAGTGATCTCCGATGACTTCAACCTGTTAAAGGCCCTGAGGCGCGAGGGAGGGGAAGACCTCTTCGTGGAACTGACACCAGGCTTTCAGATGGCCCGCTGCTATGCCTTTTCCCACAAAAGCGGCATCCCCCCTGTTGCCACCAATCGCGTGTATTTAACTCAGAAAAAACAATTTCACCTCCACCGCATCCTGAGGGCCGTGGCGCTGAACACCAAACTCTCGGCCCTCGGCCCTGATGACACATGCTGCGAGAACAATTATCTAACACCCCCAGAACACATGGTACGCCAATTTCCCCATGTGCCCTCTGCCATTAGCAACACCGAAAAGATAGCCGAGGCATGTCTTACCCAGTGGGATTTTGGCCAAATCATCTTTCCTCGCTTCAACGGCATGAACCATAAGGAGGCATTTGAGCGGCTCTATCAAGCCACCATAGAAGGGTGCAGGCGGCGCTATGGCCGTATCACTCCTGAGGTAAAGGCCAGAATAGACCATGAGATGCGCATCATCAGGGAAAAGAACTTTGCCCATTATTTCCTTGTGGTGGCAGATATTGTGGGTAGGGCCCCGCGGTCATGCGGGAGGGGGAGTGCAGCGGCATCCATTGTATCCTATGCCTTGGGCATCACCCACGTGGATCCCATCAAACACAACCTTTTCTTTGAACGTTTCCTGAACCCTGGACGAAAGGACCCGCCAGATATTGACGTGGACTTTCCATGGGATGAGCGCGACATCATAATTGACAGGGTATTTGCCAAGTACGGCACCCGCAGGGCCGCCATGGTGGCAAACCACAACACCTTTGCCGCCAGGGCTGCCATTCGGGAGGTGGCAAAGGTGTTCGGTCTCACCGAAGCTGAAATCAACAGGGTCACCAGTAGAATAGGTTATGGGTGGTCACTCAAAGAGCTGCACAAGGAGATTGCACGCCACCCCAGGATGAGGGGAATCCGGTTCAAAAGCCCATGGGATGATATACTGGATGCGGCAGCGCGCCTTGAATCCCACTTCAATCACCTTTCCACCCACTGCGGGGGACTGGTGGTGGTACCCGACGAGATCAGGGCCCACTGTCCGGTGGAGATATCTGCCAGTGGGCTTCAGGTGCTTCAGTGGGAAAAGGATTCAGTGGAGGATGCAGGTCTCGTGAAGATAGACATCCTGGGCAACCGCAGTCTGGCCGTAATACGCGATGCCCTGCACCTTATCCATAAAAACTACGGCAGAAGGATCGACTATGCCTCCCTCAATCCCCTGGATGATCCCGAGACCATTCGCATCTTTTACAACGCCGACACATTCGGGGTCTTTTACTTTGAAAGCCCTGCCACCCGACAGGTCCTCACCCAGGTAAGCTCAGGGGTCAGCTTCGAGGAATACAGGAAGTTGGATCATTTTCATATGAATGTGGTGGTCACTTCCATTATTAGGCCTGCCTCCAACCAGTATATCCGCACTTGGGTGGACAGACTCCATGGTGCGGCCTGGGATGTGCCTCACCCCCTTTTGCGGCCCGTGTTGAAGGAAACCCTTGGGGTCATGGTCTTCCAGGAACAATTAAGCCAGGCAGCCATTTATCTGGCGGGTTTTGACGCTGCAGAGGCAGATACCCTGCGCAAGGTGGTGAGCAAAAAACACAAACAAAAAAAGCTGCGGGATTTTTATGAGAGATTTGTAAAGGGAGCAAGCAAGCGCGGGGTACCGCCTCGGGTGATAGAAGACGTGTGGACCATGATGATGGGTTTTGACGGCTACAGTTTTTGCAAGCCACACTCTGCAAGCTATACCCTGGTGGCCTATAAATCTGCGTTCCTGAGGGCCCACTACCCTGCAGAATTCATGGCATCGGTAATCTCAAATGGCGGGGGATACTACTCCACACTTGCTTACATCTCCGAGGCAAGGAGGATGGGCCTCAAGGTCCTGGGGCCTCACATCAATGAAAGTGAAATCAAGTATACGGGCAAGGGCAGGGAAATCCGAATGGGCTTCATGCAATTAAAGGAACTGGGCCGCGAGGCCATGGAAGCCATTGTTGAACAAAGGAACAAAAACGGTCCTTTTACATCCTTAAATGAATTCTTAGGACGCACCTCGGGCCATGTGAAGCTACAGGACACAAGGATTCTCATAAAGGCAGGGTGCTTTGATCAACTGGCAAAAGGGCTCACTCGGGCCCAGCTTATGTGGGAGGCACTGCGATTTTTCGGCAAAAAGACAAGGGCCGTGGCCTCGGTACAAGGGACCATGTTTTCTCCATCCCTTTTATCCCAACGGTCTCCTTCCTTCCATGTGGACAAGACTGCTTCATTCCCAACTGATCAACACAACAATATCAAGCATGAAATTGATATCTTTGGCTTTCCGCTCTCTGTCCATCCCCTTCATCGGTACCAGAAGATCATAAAAACGCTGAATCATGTACAGGCCCGAGAACTCAAGAACTGGATTGGAAAAGAGGTCACCATGGTTGGATG